>NZ_JBSGDB010000167.1:0-17374 GCF_053602155.1 Streptomyces sp. NPDC004561 | reverse complement strand
GCCACGCCGGGCCGGCACGTCAGGCCGCGTACGCGCCGATCAGCAGCCCGGCGAGCGCGCCGGCCATGAGGAACGGCCCGAACGGTACGGCCGTCTTGCGTCCCGCGCGCCGTACGACGACGAGCGCGCCGCCGTAGAGCGCGCCGAGCAGGAACCCGGCGAAGGTCCCGAGCAGGACCGTGGGCCAGCCGTACCAGCCGAGCACCGCGCCCATCCCCACGGCCAGTTTGACGTCGCCGAAGCCCATGCCGGCCGGGTTGACGCGGTACAGCAGGTAGTAGCCGGCGCCGAGCGCGAGCGCGCCGTGGAGCGCGGTGAGCCAGTGGCCGGCGTGCTCGGGCAGCAGGGCGGCGAGGCCCAGCAGGGCCAGGGCGGCGGCCGCGAGGGGCAGGGTCAGCGGGTCGGGCAGGCGCTGCACCCGGAAGTCCACGACGGCCAGCAGGACGCCGACGGGCGCGAGCAGCAGCCACACCGCCAACTCGGGCCGGGTGCCGGTCGCGGCGGCGAGGACGGCGCAGGTGAGGGCGGTGGCGACGGCGAGGAGGGGGGCGGAGGGCGTGTAGGGGGTGTACGGCCCCTCGTCCTGCAGTCGCCCGTCCCCCGGGCACCGCCCGCACCCGGCCCCTCCCAGCCAGCCCCGGATCGGATGGCCGCTCGCGCACCGGTCCCGCCACGGCTCCCCCGACGGGACGGCGAGACGGTGGGCGGCCCGGGGCAGCAGCGCGCCCGCCACCCCGCCCCAGAGCAGGGCGGCGAGCACCAGGAGCCCCGTCATCCGCCGGCCTTCGACATCCTCGACTCCGGGTTGCCCTCCGCCGTGCTGGCCGAGGTGTACCGCAGGTCGTCGCCGACCGGGGTCAGCTCGATCTGGTGCGGGGCCGGGTCGCAGCCCTCGTGGTTGCCCTTCGCGCCCACCGAGGTCGCGCGGAGCTGGGTCTGCGTCACCTTCTTCAGCGTGAGGATGTCGGTGCACACGGCGCCGATCTGGTCGGTCTGCCTCAGCCGCCCCAACTCCTCGCCGACGCGGGCCTGGTGCACGGTGAGGCGGAAGGTGCCCATGGGCAGGGTGCCGCCGAGTCCGGTGGCCTGGCCCTCCCAGGTGCCGAGGTAGCGGGCCGGGATCGCGCCGGGCCGTGCGCCTCCGTCCACGGCGCCGTCGCTGGCGGCGGCGCTCGGGCCCGGGGTGCGGGCGGCGCCGCTGCCCGCCTCGGTGTCCCCGCCACCCGCGAACCACGGCCGCAGCAGGACGCCGGCCCCCACGGTCACCGCGGCCAGCGCCCCGGCGACGGCCAGCGCCACCGTGCAGCTCACCCGGCGCCCACGGCCGCTCTCCGACGGCGCCGAAGTCGCCGCCACGCTCATGGAGACCCGCCCGGGCCGCGCGTCCCGCGGCGCGGGCACGACGGTGGGCGAGCCGGGGGAGATTCCGGGGGCGACGGTGGGTGAGTCGGGGGACATGCCGGGGGCGACGGTGGGCGAGCCCGGGTAAATGCCGGGAGCGGCGGGGAACGAGCCCGGGTACATGCCGGACAGGGCGGTGTGTGGGCCCGGCGAGCTTGGGGGCGCGGCGGTCGGCAGGGGCGGGAAGCCGGGCGCGTCGGTGGGTGGGGCGGAGAGTGGGCCGGGAAGCCCGAGCGCGCCCGGTGGTGGGGGCGTTGATCCGGGCGCGGCGCCCGGCGGACCCGTCGGCGGAGCCGGGAAGCCGGGCGGCACACCGGGCGCATCGGTCGGCGGGCCGCCCGGATTCATCACGGGGGCGGGCCCGAACACTCCGGCAGCCGGGGCCGGCCCACCCGGCGACGAGGGGGACTCCGCGGCTCCCGGAGCAAGGCCCCCCTGCGACGCTCCGGACCGCACCGCACCCGCGGCGAACCCGGCCCGCGACGCCCCGGGCTCCACCGAAGGGCTGCTGAAGGCGACCGGGCCCGAGGGCACCGCCTCGCCCGTGTCCAGGTTGAGGAGGTGGACGACGCTGCGGCTGACCTGTTCCACCAGGGGGCCCGGCAGCCAGCCGCCGGCGACCAGGCGGGCGGCGCCGTCGGGAGCGAGCCGCCGGCTCACCTCGGCGGGGGTGGGCCGGGCCGCCGGGTCCTTGGCCAGGCAGGCCGCCGCGACGTCCCTCAGCTCCCCGGCCAGCGAGCCGAGTTCGGGCTCCTCGTGGACGACCTTGTAGAGCAGCGCGGCCGAGGAGTCGCCCGGGAAGGGCTGCTCGGCCGTCGCCGCGTAGGTGAGGACGGCGCCGAGGGAGAAGACGTCGGCGGCGCCCGTGACGCCCTTGCCGAGGATCTGCTCGGGCGACATGTAGCCCGGGGAGCCGATCGACACGCCGGTGGAGGTGAGGGACGCCGTGCCGTCCGTGGCCCGCGCGATGCCGAAGTCGATCAGCAGCGGGCCGTCCAGGGTCAGCAGCACGTTGGACGGCTTCACGTCCCGGTGGACGAGGCCCAGGTCGTGTACGGCGGCCAGCGCTTCGGCGAGGCCCGCGCCCAGGGCCCGTACGGTGTGCGCGGGCAGCGGGCCGCCGCCGTTGACGGCCGCCGTGAGGGACGGGCCGGCCGCGTAGGCGGTGGCGACCCAGGGGACCGGGGCGTCCGGGTCCGCGTCCAGTACGGGCGCGGTCCAGGCGCCGCCGACCCGGCGGGCGGCCTCGACCTCGCGCCGGAACCGGGCGCGGAACTCCTCGTCCAGCGCGAAGTGCGGGTGCACGATCTTCACGGCGACCGTACGGCCGCCCGCGCTGCGCCCCAGATAGACCCGGCCCATGCCGCCGGAGCCGAGCCGGCCGAGCAGCCGGTAGGGCCCGACGGCAACCGGTTCGTCGGCGCCGAGCGGCTGCACGGCGTCCCGCGCCGGCCCCGCGCGCCCGGACCACCCGGCGCCCCGCGGCCCTTCCCCGGCACCCGACCGCTCGGCGCCACCCGGCCGCCCGGCGTCCCGCAGGTGCTCGGCGTCCCCGGCTCGCTCGGCGCCGTGGGACCGTTCCGTGTCGTCAGGCCGCTCCGCGTCCCCCGGCTGCATGGTGACCACCTCTCCCCCGTCCCCCAACGCCCGGTGCACCGCAGCGTAGTGATTACGCGTGAAGCAGATCCACCTTCACGTCCGCCGGGAAGCCGGTCGTCGGGCCGACGCGGCGGGCGAACTCGGCGACGGCCGCCAACTGCGGGCCGCCGAAGCGGAAGTCGAGGGTGGTGAAGTACTGCTCCAGGGTCGACTCGTCGAAGGCCTCCCAGCGGGCCGCCTGCTCGGCGACCTTGCCGACCTCCTCCAGGGAGAGGTTGCGGGACTCCAGGAAGGCCTCGTGGACCTTGTGCGTGATGAGCGGCTCGCGCTCCAGGTAGTCCCGGCGCGCCGCCCACACCGCGAAGACGAACGGCAGGCCCGTCCACTCCTTCCACAGCGCGCCGAGGTCGTGCACCTCGAGGCCGTAGCGCGGGCCGTCGTGGAGGTTCGCGCGCAGCGCGGCGTCGCCGATGAGGACGGCGGCGTCGGCCTCCTGCATCATCAGGCTGAGGTCGGGCGGGCAGGTGTAGTAGTCCGGCTGGACGCCGTACCGCTCGGCGAGGAGGAGCTGGGCGAGCCGGACCGAGGTGCGGGAGGTCGAGCCGAGGGCGACCCGGGCGCCGTCCAGCCGGTCGAGCGGGACCTGCGAGACGATCACGCAGGACATCACCGGGCCGTCGCAGCCGACGGCGATGTCCGGGAAGGCGACGAGGTCGTCCGCGTGCTTCAGGAACTCGACCAGGGTGATCGGCCCGATGTCGAGATCGCCCTGCACCAGCTTCTCGTTGAGCTTGTCCGGGGTGTCCTTGGTCAGCTCGAGGTCGAGGAGGGTGCCGGTTCTCGCGAGCCCCCAGTAGAGGGGCAGGCAGTTCAGGAACTGGATGTGGCCGACGCGCGGCCGGGTGCGAGAATTGTCCACATCGCGAGACTAGACCCCCTGTTGTACGGTGCCGGGACCGGCCCCACCGTCAATCGGGTTACATGCATTCAAACATTCGAGTGAAGTGATCTTGACCTCTATTGCTTTCGGCTGCCCGCGTGCTAGGCTCGCCGCAAGTTGCAGTTTGGTTTCCCTTGCAGTACAGAGCCTGCGGAGCATGTGACCGCGGGCTCTCGTCGTTTTCAGACGTATGCAGTCGTGCAGCACCGTTTCGCACTTGCAGGTTCTGGAGCAGGGCAACCCTTTTGAGCCCAAGGAGGGCTTATGGCTACCGGAACCGTGAAGTGGTTCAACGCCGAAAAGGGCTTTGGCTTCATCGCCCAGGAGGGCGGCGGCCCCGACGTCTTCGTCCACTACTCCGCGATCAACGCGCAGGGTTTCCGTTCTCTCGAGGAGAACCAGCAGGTCTCCTTCGACGTGACCCAGGGCCCGAAGGGTCCGCAGGCGGAGAACGTCACCCCCGTCTGATCACTGCCTGATCGCAGAACCTGAGTGCAGTACCCAAGGAGCCCCGCGCCGCCAGGCGACGGGGCTCCTGCCTTTCCCGGGCGTTTTCGGCCGGCGTTCTTTTCCCGTTCACCCGCGCCGCGCGATCAGGACCTGGGACACGCGAGGGCGGCCGTTGTCGGTGGGTGGCGCTATCTTCCCGGCCCATGACCGATGCCCAGGACACCCACGACGACCAGGCCGCCCACGACACCGGCTCCCAGGACTTCCTGGCCGCCACCCGCACGTTCTACGACGCCATCGCCGACGACTACGCCGAGCGCTTCCGGGGCGAGGTCGCCCGTACGCCGCTGGAGCGGGCGCTGTTCGGTGCGTACGCCGAGCTCGTGGGCCCCGGCGGGGCGGTGGCGGACCTCGGCTGTGGGCCCGGGTGGGTCACCGCGCACCTCGCCTCCCTCGGCCTCGACGTCTTCGGGCTCGACCTGTCCGCGTCCATGCTGGCCGTCGCCCGCCGCGAGCATCCGGAGCTGAGGTTCGAGCAGGGATCGATGCTGGAGCTCGCGCTGCCTGACGGCGCGCTGGCCGGGGTCGTCTCCTGGTACTCCTCGATCCACACCCCGGTGGAGCAACTCCCGGCGCTGTTCGCGGAGTTCCTCCGGGTGCTGGCCCCCGGCGGGCACCTTCTGCTGGCGTTCCAGGCCGGGGAGGAGCCCCTCCGTCTGGACGGCCCCTGGGGCCACCCGGTGACGCTGGACTTCCACCGCCGGCGCCCGGAGGACATGGCGCGGCTGCTGGCGGACGCCGGTTTCGCGCTCGTCTCGCGGACCGTGCGCGAGCCCGACGAGGCGTTCGACGAGTCCGTCCGGCAGGCCATCCTGTACGCGCGCAAGCCGGTCCGACCCGGGCTGAACCCGGCCTGACCAGCGAAAAAGGCGGTTGAAACCAGGAGTACCGGTGGTCTCCCGGTACCCGGGAACCAGCGGGGAAGGCATGGGGACCGGCTGCGTCGAGCATCGGTCGCGGCGCCGGGGAGGGGCCCGGCGACCGGAGCACGATCCGTCTCTCACAGGGGGTCCACACATGCGCACCATCGCACTGCGTACGAAGACGGTTCTGGCCGCGCTCGCCGGCGCCGGCATCCTGGCGCTCGGCACCGCCGCGACCGTTCCGACGACCGGGCTTCACCAGGCGCTGGTCCGCGACACCGCCGGCCTGACGGGCCTGCACACGCACTCCGGTCCGGTCCTGGCGGACGACCGCGGGCCGGGTCTCGTCCACTCCTGACCGCACCCGAACACCACCACACCGCGCACCACCGCACCGACGGCACCGGCCGGGTCCCCACCCCCACCGGTGCCGTTGCGCATACCGGGCCGCCCGGGCGGGCGTCCGGCGCGGGGCTACGGCCGCCGCCCCGGCTCCGTCACGCCCATCGCGTCGTACAGCACCTGCGCCGCCCGGTGGTGGCGGCGGGCCGTCGGCTCGTCGTCGAGGGCCTCGGCCGCCTCGGCCATGCCGTGCAGGGCGCGGGCGATCTCGATGCGGTAGCCGTGCCGGGAGGCCAGCTCATGGGCCTGGCCGTGCAGTTCCATGGCGCGGTCGGCGGCGCCGCTGCGCAGGTGGACCAGGCCCACCACGTTCGCCACGGTCGCCTGGCGCAGGGCCGTGCCCTCGGCGGAGACCAGGTCCAGCGCGCGCTCGGCGTGCTCGGCGGCCGAGCGCACATCGCCGAGCCGCTGGCACACCCGCGCCCAGTGGGCGAGGACGACGGCCACGTTCGCGGGTTTGCGGGACTCGTCGCACAGTTCGAGGGCCTGGGCGAGACAGGCCCGTGCCCGCTCGTCCTCGCCGGTGCCGAGGTGGGCGAGCGCCAGGAAGGTCAGCGAGTGGATCTCGTTGCTGCGCTCCCCCAGGCGCCGGTTCAGCTCGGTGGCCCGGGCCGCGTAGCGGGCGCCCTCGGCGTAGTGGCCGGTCCAGGTCTGCACGGTGCTGAGGTTGACCAGCGCCTGTGCCTCCATCCGGGGTGCGCCCAGCTCGTGGTGCAGGGCGATGCCCTGGGCGAGATAGGCGCGGGCCTCGTCGAAGTTGCCGAGCGCGCCGTGCAGCAGGCCGAGGACGTCCAGGCACATCGCCTCGGTGCGCCGGTCGTTGGTGCTGGCCAGCTCCAGGCCCTCCTGGGCGGTGGTGATGCCGTCCTGGAAGTCGCCGAGCCACCAGTGGCCCACGGCCAGGTTGCACAGGCTGATGCCGAGCAGCGCCGGGTCGCTGAACTGCCGGCAGGCGCCGACGCCGATGCGGCCGACCACCCGGAACTCCTCGTAGCGCCCGCGCAGGTCCAGGTAGAACAGCAGGTTGCGGGCGAGCAGCGCGGCCGGCCGGTGCAGGTCCTGGGTGCCGGCCTGGGCGACCACCGCGAGCAGTGCCTCGTACTCGCGGTCGAACCAGCGCAGCGCCTGTTCGCCGTCGTCCAGCCGGGGCAGTCCCGACGCGTCGCCGCCCGGGGGGTCCCCGTAGCGGCTGCGCCCGGGGAAGAGCGTCTCGCAGGCCTGGTCGGTGGCCCGCGTGTAGTAGGCGACCAGCCGCTCGACCGCGGCCTCCTCGTCGTCCTCGGCCTCCCGGACGCTCAGCGCGTAGGTGCGCACCAGGTCGTGGAAGCCGTACAGGCCCGCCTCGTGCTGCTCCAGCAGATGCGCGTCGAGCAGGCACTCCAGGAGGTCCTCGGCGTCGTGGCCGCCGGTGCCGAGCAGCGCGGCGCCGGAGTGGACGTCGATGGCGCTGCCGGGGTGCAGGCCGAGCAGCCGGAACGCGGCGCGCTGGTCCTCGTCCATCGCCTGGTACGACAGCCGGAGCGTGGCCTCGACGCTGCGTTCCCCGGCGCTCAGCTCGCGCAGCCGGCGGGTCTCGTCGGCGAGCCGGTCGACCAGGTACTGCACGGTCCAGCGGGGCCGGTTGCGCAGCCGGGCGGTGGTGATGCGCAGGGCGAGCGGCAGGCCGCCGCACAGCTGGGCCAGCCGGTCGACGGCCCGGGGTTCGGCGGCGGTGCGGTCGGCGCCCAGCATCCGGGTGAGGAGGGTGGTGCTGTCGTCGGCGGAGAGCAGACCCAGGGAGAGCCACTCGGCCCCGTCCAGGTCGAGCATCCGGACCCGGCTGGTGAGGATGGCCAGGCAGTCCTCGGAGGTGGGGAGCAGGGGCCGGATCTGGGCGGCGTCGGCCGCGTTGTCGAGCAGCAGCAGCAGTTTGCGTTGGGCGGAAACGGTTCGCCAGAAGGTGGTGCGACGTTCCAGGTCATCCGGTATCCGGTCGTCCGGTATGCCGAGGGTGCGGAGCAAGGAGTGCAGTACGGCGCCCGGTTCCTGGGCCTTCTCGCCGGGGCTGAAGCCGCGCAGGTCGACGAAGAGCTGCCCGTCGGGGTACTCGGGGGCGAGCAGATGGGCGGCGTGCACGGCGAGGGCCGTCTTGCCGCTGCCGCCCATGCCGTCGACGCCCACGATACGGGTGCCGCCGCCGGCCGGGGCCCGGCCCACGGCGAGCAGCCGGGACAGCTCCTCGTCCCGGCCGGTGAAGTCCGGCAGGTCGTAGGGCAGGGTGCAGGGCGCGGGCTCGCCGCCGGAGGGCTGGGTGTAGGGGTCGGGGACGAGGAGGGCGGCGCGGTCGGCAACGGACTGCGGCAGCCGGGGGGCCACTTCGGGGCTGTCGCGCAGGATCGCCTCGTAGAGCCGGGTGAGTTCGGCGCCGGGGTCGATGCCCAGCTCCTCCACGAGCAGGGCGCGCACCCGGCCGAACTCCTCCAGCGCCTCCGCCTGCCGGCCGGCCCGGTACAGGGCGAGCATCAGTCGGCCCCTCAGGGTCTCCCGCAGCGGGTGGGCGGTGACCAGCTCGCGCAGCGGGCCCACCAGTTCGCCGGACTGGCCGAGTTCCAGCTGGAGTTCGAAGTACTGCTCGGCGACGGCCATGTGCCGCTCCTCCAGGGCCGCGGAGGCCGCGGAGATCACCGAACCGCCCCCGTCCGCCATGACCGGGCCCCGCCACAGGTCCAGACAGGCCCGCAGATGCCCGACCGCCTCCTCGGCCCGGCCGGCCGACACCGCCTGCCGGGCCTGCCGGGACCACTGGGTGAACTCGTGCAGGTCCAGCTGCTGTTCGCCGAGGACGGCCCGGTACCCGGCACCGTCGGTGACGATCAGCGAGGCGCCGTCCGGGATGCGGGTGCGCAGCGCGGCGACGGACTTGCGGACCTGGTGACTCGCGGTCTGCGGCGGCTCGTCGTCCCAGGCGGCGGCGACCAGCCGGGTCATCGGCACCATGCGGCCGGGCTCCAGCAGCAGAGTGACGAGCACGCGCTCCTGGGTCGGGCTGCCGAGCCGTAATCGCCGTTCGCCGTACCAGCCTTCCAACGAGCCCAGGATGTTGAACCGCACGACAGGACGACCCGATGCCGCCGATTCCACGAACCCGTCCCCTCCGCCCCGTCGTGCCGCCCGGCCCGAGATGTTCGGGACCACCCTAGGTTGTACCCGAACGAGCAGTACGGAGGAGGCGATT
Source organism: Streptomyces sp. NPDC004561 (assembly GCF_053602155.1). Lineage (NCBI taxonomy): Bacteria > Bacillati > Actinomycetota > Actinomycetes > Kitasatosporales > Streptomycetaceae > Streptomyces > Streptomyces sp. NPDC004561. The sequence goes on along the minus strand of NZ_JBSGDB010000167.1, from coordinate 8,445 downwards.
CCGGCTACCTGGGGTGTTGCTCGGTCCTGGCGAACAGCTAACCACCTTCAGGCGAGCTGGAGGAGGGTGGCGCGCACATCGCCGACGAGGGCAGGGTCGTGACGGAGGATCGCGCTCTCAACGTTGCGCAGTGCGGGCGAGGGCTGGATGCCGAGTTCGTCGTCGAGCTGGCGGCGCATGCGGCGGAAGACGTCGAGGGCGTCGGCCTGCCGGCCGGAGCAGTACAGGGCGACCATCAGCTGCTCGCAGAAGCGTTCGCGCAGCGGGTGGTTGGTGTGGGCCTCCGCCAGTTCGGCGAGCACGGCCGCGTGGTGGCCGAGCCGCAGCTCGGCGTCGAAGCGCAGTTCCATGGCCCGCATCCGGTACTCCTCGTAGCGGGCGCCGGCCAGCTGGCACAGGGTGCCGCCGGGAAAGCCGCCGAAGACGGTCCCGCGCCACAGCGCCAGCGCCCCGCCGAGCAGCCGGGCGGTGCGCGCCGCGTCGTCGGGCGAGGCCGACTCCGCGTGCTGCACGGTCCGTACGAACTCGGCGGCGTCCAGCTCGCCCTCGGCCACGGTCAGCCGGTATCCGGAGGGGTGCATGGTGACCCGGGAGGCGGGCCGGTCCGGCTCCAGGCCGCGCAGTTTGCGGCGCAGCCGGCTGACGTGCGCCTGCAGGGCGTTGGCCTGGTTGTCGGGCAGGGCGTCGCCCCACATCTCCTCGACCAGGCTCTCCCCGGACACCGGTTGCCCCTCGTTGACCAGCAGCGTCTGGACGAGGGTGCGCTGCAGGTCGCCGGAGATCTCCGCAGGACCGGACACGCTACGGATCTGCAGTGCCCCGAGAATCGAGAACCTCAGCATCCTGGCTCCGCCTCCTGTTGACGTCGCTGGCGTCGTCGTCCTTCTTCCGGCGACGTATCAACAGTGCGGTCGTCGTGTACCGGATCGTTCCCGATCCGTTCCCGGTCCCGGCGGTCAGCCCGCCTCCCCCGCGACCAGCGCCTTCAGGGAGGTCACCCGCTGGGCCGCGCCCTCGGGGGAGTCGGCGTGCACGACGAAGTGCCCGGGGCGCCGGGAGCCGGGCGGCGAGACGTGCCGGACGTGCGGCAGCACGCCCACCTCGCCGGTCTCCATCCGCCACGGCGGGTTCAGCACGGCCGCCGCGGCGAACCGGCCGGGCCGTACCGCGTCCACCAGCCGCCCGGCCAGCACCTGGACGGCCCCGGCGGCCAGGTCGAAGCCGCCGGCCACCTTGAGCAGTTCGGGCACCGGATCGTCCGCGAGGCCCGCCCGGCAGCCGGTGATCACCGGGCCGCGCCGGGTGAGCGCGACACCGGTGTGCGCGGGCCCGTACTGGTATCCGGTCAGGTCCAGCAGGGCGGTCACCACCGCGCGCACCTCGGCGGCCGCGTCCTCGGTCAGCGGGGCCGGGTGGAGCAGCCCGTAGGGCATCCGGGCGGTGATCCCGACGGTCTGGTGCATGCCGTGCACGCTCAGCGTCTCCACGGTCAGCCGGGGGGCGCCGGGGGTCGGCCCGGTGTCGGGCGAGAGCCGGTTGTCGCGGACCATCCGCCGGACGGCGTCCGGGTCCGCCAGCAGGCTCAGGGCGCGGGCGGCGTTGACGAACAGCCCGGCGGTGGCGGCCTCCTCCAGAAGGGGGCGCAGGGCCGCCTCGTCGTGCACGTCGGCCCGGGCCGAGCGCACTTGGACACCCGTCCGGGCGGCCTCGCGCAGGAGACGCGGGTCCGGGTTCAGCAGGAAGATCCGGCGGACGTCGTTGTCTTCTTTCATGCCTCTGCTCGGGTGACGGAGTCGGCGAGGGTGGAAAGGCAGGCTACGAGCGGGAGTTACCGATCCGGTCCCGGACGGTTCCCGGAATGGGCGTGGGCCCAAGACGCTCACTTCTTCCCCGCGATGGCAGACCGTGGTGGCGAGTGGAACGTCCCGTACGCTACCCGTTCACCCGCACGTGCCGGGGGCGGATTCACAGCAAACGGACGGGGTCGGCTCAGCGGGCCGGCCGGCCGTCGGGCGGACCGGTTCCGGACCGTTCGCAGCGCTCACGCACGGTGTCCGCGAAGGCCCGGGCGGGCGGGTCGAGCGCGTCCCAGCGGCGCACGGCCCAGCCGACCGGCAGGGGTCTGAGCCCCGGCAGCGGCACGAGCCGCAGGGCGCCCGCGCCGGGCACCGGAAGCCCGGGCACGGCGGGCACGACGGCCCGGCCGGCGCCCAGTTCGGCCAGCAGCAGCGCGGTGTCCCAGTCGGCGACGGACGTGTCGTAGGCGAACCGGACGCCCGCCTCGGCGCAGGCGGCGTCGAGGTGGGCGGCGGAGGCGGAGTTCGGGGGCAGCCGGATGAGCGGGACGTCGCGCAGGTCGGCGGCGGCGAGGCGGGGAGCCCCGGCCAGCGGGTCGGTGGCGTGGACGGCGAGCACCCAGGGCAGTTCGACCACGGCGTGCTGCTCGATGCCGCGCACGGGCGGGCCGAGGGTGATCCAGGCCAGGTCGAGGGTGCCGTCGGCGAGCGCGTCGAAGCTGCCGCGTCCCGAACTGACCGTGCGGAACTCGAGGTTGACCTGGGGGTGGCGGCGGCGGAAGGTGACGACGGCGTCGGACATGAAGTGCCGGACGGTGGTGGCGCCGGTGGCCACCCGGACGTGTCCGCCGTGCCCGTCGAGCAGGTCGCGCAGCCGCCGTACGGCGAGGTCGAGGCCCGCTATGCCCTCGGCGGCCGCCGCGTCGAGGATCCGGCCGGCCCGGGTGGGCACGACCCCGCGCGGCTGCCGCTCCAGCAGCGCGACGCCGGTCTCCTTCTCCAGCCGTCTGACGTGCTGGCTGACGGCGGACTGGGTGCAGCCCAGCTCCCGGGCGACGGAGCTGAGGCTGCCGGCGCGGCACACGGCCACGAACACACGGAGGTCGTCGAGCGTCACAACTCCCAAGACTTCCCTTGGGTTTGGCGAGAAAACCCAAGGATTGACTGGATGTCGGGCCGGTACCAGGATCGTGGGCGGGCCGCGAACGACCCAGGCGGCAACCCGCTCCCCGCACCCGCCGAGTCCGGACCGAGGCGGGAGCCCGCCGGGAGCGGGTGCCGACCGCCCCACGGCCGCTCAGCGCTCGTACAGCGCCTCCACCTCGGGGGCGAAGTCCCGCATGATCTGCTCGCGCCGCAGCTTCATGGAGGGGGTGAGCAGGCCGGCCTCCTCGGTGAAGTCCACGGGCAGGACGGCGAACCGGCGGATGGACTCGGGGCGCGAGACCAGCCGGTTCGCCTCGTCCACCGCCCGTTGCAGCACCGCCTCCAGCTCGGGGTCGCCGACGAGCAGTTCCGGCGGCACCGGGTGCTTGCCGATCATCTGCCGCCAGTGGATCACGCCGTCGGGGTCGAGGGTGATCAGGGCGGCGACGTACGGGCGGGCGTCGCCGACCAGCATCACCTGGGAGATCAGCGGGTGCTGGCGCAGCCAGTTCTCCAGCGGGGCCGGCGCCACCGACTTGCCGCCCGAGGTGATCAGCAGCTCCTTCTTGCGGCCGGTGATGGTCAGATAGCCCTCGTCGTCCAGCTCGCCGATGTCCCCGGTGGCGAGCCAGCCGTCCCGGGTCGCGGGCACGACACCGCCGGCCTGGGGATCCCAGTAGCCGCGCAGCACGTGGTCGCCGCCGACGAGGATCTCTCCGTCGGCCGCGATCCGCACCCGGGTCCCCGGCAGCGGCCAGCCGACGGTGCCCAGCCGGGGCTTGAGCGGCGGGGTGACGGTGGAGGCTCCGGTGGTCTCCGTCAGGCCGTACCCCTCGAAGACCTCGATGCCGGCACCGGCGTAGAAGGCGGCGAGGCGCCGTCCGAGCGGGGAGCCGCCGCAGATGACGTAGCGGACGCGGCCGCCCATCGCGGCGCGGATGCGGCGGTAGACCAGCGGGTCGTAGAAGGTGCGGGCCGTCTTCAGGGCGCGGCCAGGGCCGCTGCCGGCGCCGGTCTGCCGGGCCTCCAGCGCCTCGCCGTAGCGCCGGGCCACCTCCGCCGCCCGGTCGAAGACCGCCGCCCGGCCGCCGGCCTCCGACTTGGCCCGCGCGGAGTTGTAGATCTTCTCCAGCATGTACGGGATGGTCAGCAGACAGGTCGGCCGGAACGCGGCCAGGTCCGGCAGCAGGTCCTCCGCCCGCAGGCTCGGCGCGTGCCCGAGCCGCACCCGGGCCCGTACGCACGCGATCGCCACCATCCGGCCGAAGACGTGGGACATCGGCAGGAACAGCAGGACCGACGGCACCTCGTCCCTGGCCTTGAAGACGGGGTGGAGCAGTTCGATGGCGTTGTCGACCTCGGCGAAGAAGTTGCCGTGCGACAGGGCGCAGCCCTTGGGCCGGCCGGTGGTGCCCGAGGTGTAGATGAGGGTGGCGAGGGTGTCGGGGCCGAGCATGCCCCGGCGCACGCCGACCTCGCCGTCCGGCACCGGCGCGCCCGTCTCGGCCAGGCGCTCCACATGTCCCTTGTCCATGACCCACAGGTGGCGCAGATCGGGCAGGTGCTGGAGTTCGGGGCCGATGGCGGAGGCCTGCTCGACCGTCTCGGTGACCAGGGCGACCGCGCCGGAGTCGTGCAGGATCCAGCGGGTCTGGAACACCGAGGACGTCGGATAGACGGGCACGGTGACCAGTCCGGCCGCCCAGGCGGCGAAGTCGAGCAGGGTCCACTCGTACGTCGTGCGGGCCATGACGGCGATCCGGTCGCCCGGCATCAGCCCCTCGGCGATCAGCCCCTTGGCCACCGCGAGCACCTGCCCGGCGAACTCCGCGGCGGTCACGTCCGCCCAGCCGCCGTCGGACAGTCTGCGGCTGAGCACCACCGCGCCGGGGTCCGTCCCGGCGTTGTCGAACGGCAGGTCGGCCAGCGACCCGTGGGTGACCGGCGGCGCGAACGGCGGTACGGACGCCTCCCGCACGGCCCCGTCCAGCCGCCGGGTGTCGGGCTGGACCAGCACCGGCAGGCCGTCGTAGTCGGTGGCGGAGACGGGGACGCCCGAGGAGACGGGGGCGTTCGGGTAGGGAGTGGACATGGGCGGCTCCTCGGGCGTGCAGCGGTGCACTGCTTGCTGCATGACGTACGTGCCTCGTGCGGCGAGGCGTTCACCGACGGCAGGGCGCAGAAAGGGGTTACCGCGGGTTAGGCAGGTGATCGTACGGGTCTGCTGTGGGGGGCCTGTGCGGGTTCGGGGATGGTCCGGGGCCGGGGGTGTGCAGCCTCGGGACGTATGTGACAGGTGTTCATGTTCGTGCCGTGCCGCTACGGTCGCTCCAGGACCGCGGTCACGCCCTGCCCGCCCGCCGCGCAGATCGAGATCAACCCGCGGCCCGGCCCTTCCCGTTCGGCCAGCAGCCCGGCCAGGGTCGCCACGATCCGGGCGCCGGTCGCGGCGAACGGATGTCCCGTGGCCAGGGAGGATCCGGCCACGTTCAGCCGGGCCCGGTCCACCGGCGGCAGCCCCCGCTTCTCCCAGGCGGCGAGCGTGGCCAGCACCTGGGACGCGAAGGCCTCGTGGATCTCGACCAGGTCGAAGCCGGCGAGGTCCAGGCCGGTGCGCTCCAGCATGCGCGGGACCGCGTACGCCGGGGCCATCAGCAGGCCGTCCTCGCCCTCGGCGACATCACCGTGCACGAAGTCGACGGCGGCCGTCTCGTACGCCGTGAGGTAGGCGAGCGGTTCGAGGCCGCGCGCCTCGGCCCACTCGTCGCTCGCCAGCAGGACGAGGGCGGCACCGTCGGTGAGCGGGGTCGAATTGCCCGCCGTCATGGTCGGATCCGGCGCCCCGAGCCCGAACACCGGCTTGAGCGCGGCGAGTTTCTCCGGGGTGGAGTCCGGGCGCAGGTTCTGGTCCCGCTCCAGGCTCCGGAAGGGCACCACGAGGTCCTGGAAGAAGCCGCGTTCGTAGGCCGCCGCGAGCCGCTGGTGACTGGTGGCGGCCAGCCGGTCCTGGGCCTCGCGGCCGATGCCCCAGGCGCGGGCGGTGACGGCCGCGTGCTCGCCCATGGACAGCCCGGTGCGCGGCTCGGCGTTGCGCGGGACGTCCGGGACCAGGTGGCCGGGGCGGAGCCTGGCCAGGGCCGCCAGGCGGGCGCCGGCCGACCTGGCCCGGCGGGCCTCCAGCAGGATGCGGCGCAGCTCGTCGTTGACGGCGAGGGGGGCGTCGCTCGCGGTGTCGGCGCCTCCCGCGACCGCCGACTCGGTCTGGCCGAGGGCGATCTTGTTGGCGGCGGCGGCGACGGCCTGGAGTCCGGTGCCGCACGCCTGCTGGATGTCGTAGGCGGGGGTGCGCGGATCCAGCACCGACCCGAGGAGGGTCTCGCGGGCGAGGTTGAAGTCCCGGCTGTGCTTGAGGACGGCGCCGGCCACGAACTCGCCGACGGCGCCGGGTCCCCGCAGGCCGTAGCGTCCGGCCAGTCCGTCCAGGGCCGCCGTGAGCATCTCCTGGTTCGAGGCGGTGGCGTAGGGGCCGTCGGAGCGGGCGAACGGGACACGGGTGCCCCCGATCACCGCGACCCGGCGTGCGCGGGGTGGCTCAAGGGGACTCATCTCGACCTGCTCCTCACCCGTGACATAGCCTTACCACCGGTAACCTTACTCCAGAGTAAGCATTTGGCACCGAGTCGCGCGGGAGTCGCACATGACCGACCGCTATCTGAGCTTCACCGGCACGCCACCCGGCCGTTTCCTCACCCGGCGGCTGGGCCTGCCCCGGCCCGTCCCGCTGCGGCGCCGATCGCCCGGACGGCCCGCCCTGGACGGCACGTTGCTGCACCTGACCGCGGGCGCCTCCGCCCTCGACCTCGCCCCCGTCCTCGCCCGCGGCGGCCTCCCCCCGGGCGGCGCGGCCCCCGCCACCGTCGTCCTGGACGCCACCGGCGTACGGGACATGGACACGCTCGCCGAGGTGCACGCGGCCCTCCACCCGGTCGTCGGGTCGGTCGCCGCGAGCGGCCGGGTGCTGGTGCTGGGCGCGCCGCTCGACCCCGCCGACCACCACCAGTCGGCCGCCCAGCAGGCGATGGAGGGCTTCACCCGCTCGCTCGGCAAGGAGATCGGCCGGGGCAGGACCGTCAACCTCGTCCGGCTGACCGACGCGGCCGCCGCCGAGTCCACCCTGCGCTTCCTGCTCTCCCCCGGGTCCGCCTACGTCAGCGGCCAGGTGATCGAGACCGGCGCGGGCCCGGTCACCGCCCCCGCCGACCCGGACCGGCCGCTGGCCGGGCGGACCGCGCTGGTCACCGGGGCCGCGCGCGGGATCGGCGCGGCCGTCGCCGAGACCCTCGCCCGCGACGGCGCCCATGTCGTCGTCCTCGACGTGCCCGCCGCCGAGGCGGACGCCCGCGGGGTCGCCGAACGGCTCGGCGGCAGCGCGCTCACCCTCGACATCACCGCCGAGGACGCCGGTGAGCGCATCGCCGCCGCCCTCCCGGACGGCCTGGACGTCCTGATCCACAACGCGGGGATCACCCGGGACCGGCGGCTGGTCAACATGCCCGCGGAGCGCTGGCGTCCGGTCCTGGAGGTGAACCTGGGCAGCGTGCTGCGCACCACCGACGCGCTGCTCGCCGAGGGCACCCTGCGCCCCGGCGGCCGGATCGTGGCCACCTCCTCCATCGCCGGGCTCGCGGGCAACGCCGGCCAGACCAACTACGGCGCGAGCAAGGCGGGGATCGTGGGCCTCGTACGCTCCCTCGCGCCGCGCGCGCTCGCCGAGCACGGGGTGACCGTCAACGCGGTCGCGCCCGGGTTCGTCGAGACGCGGATGACCGCCGCGATCCCGCTGTTCGTCCGGGAGGCCGGCCGCCGTATGAACTCGCTCGCGCAAGGAGGGCTGCCCGTCGACGTGGCCGAGACCACCGCCTGGCTCGCCCACCCGGCCTCCGGCACGGTCAACGGCCAGGTCGTCCGCGTCTGCGGCCAGAGCCTGCTGGGGGCCTGATGAGCACCGTCACCCTGACCGGGGCCCCCGCGCTGCCCCCGCTGCTGGCCCGCGGCGCCCTGCTCTCCCCCTTCAAGCGGCCCGGCCCCGACGCGGCCTTCCCCCGCACCCGTCTGGTGCTGCCCGGCGCGCGCGCCGACCTGGCCCGGCTGGCCGCGTACGAGCGGGTCTGCGGGTTCCCCACCGGCGAGGCCGGCCTGCCCGTGACCTACCCGCACGTCCTCGGCTTCCCGCTGGCGATGCGGCTGATGAGCGGCCGGGACTTCCCGCTGCCGCTGCTGGGCCTGGTCCACACCTCGATCGAGATCGTCCGCCGCACTCCCCTGCCGGCCACCGAGGCGTACGAACTCGCCGTGCGCGTCGCGGGGCTGGCGCCGCACCGGCGCGGGACCGAGGCGACCGTGGTCACGGAGTCGAGGGTGTTGTCGCTGACCTGCGCCCCGTGCGGCCAGCCGGCAGCGGTGAGGGCGTGGCGGCGTACCGCGTCGCCCTGCGAGGCGATCA
>NZ_JBSGDB010000166.1:5776-17377 GCF_053602155.1 Streptomyces sp. NPDC004561 | reverse complement strand
GGTACATCCGGCCCTCGTGCTGCATGAGCAGCACACCCGCGCCCTACGGCCAGCCGCCGCAGCCCCCGTACGGCCAGCCGCCCTACGGCGGGCAGCCGGCCGTGCCGATGCCTCCCTCCTACGGCGGTCAGCAGACCCCGCCCATGCCCCCGGGCTACGGCCAGGTCCCCGGACAGCAGGCCGCTTCCTACGGAGTGCCGCAAGGCGCCCCGCAGGGCGGCGCCGGTGTGTCCGCCGCGCTGCAGAAGTTCAAGGAGAAGCCCACCGGCCAGCGCTGGACCCAGCAGAACAAGAAGCTCATCCGCGTCGACCTCGGCATCGGCGGGCAGCCCGTGCTGGCCCGGCAGGGCAGCATGGTGCTCTACCAGGGCAAGGTCGACTTCGGCTACAAGGGCGCCGGGTTCGCCGGGCGGATCGTCGGCAACGCCACCGGCCAGGAGATGCAGCTGATGCGCTGCACCGGCAACGGCCAGGTGTTCCTCGCCGAGAACTCCACCCACCTGCACCCGGTCGAACTCCAGGGCGACGCGATCTGCGTGTCCGCCGAGAACGTCCTCGCCTTCGACGAGAGCCTGCACTACGAGGTCCGCCGCATCGAGGGCCACGGCATCCCGGGCGGCGCGCTGTTCACCATGCAGTTCCAGGGCACCGGCACGATCGTCGTCAAGACGCACGGCACGCCCGTGGTCCTGCCGGTCACGCCGACCACCTTCGCCGACTGCAACGCCGTGGTCGCCTGGTCGGCGGCCTCCCAGGTGATCGTCTCCAGCCAGGTCCGCATGCGCCGCAACGCCTACCCCGGCGACACCGGCGAGAGCGTCAACCTCCAGTTCCGGGGCGCTCCCGGCAACTTCATCGTCGTCCAGCCCTACGAGGTCTGAGGGAGCCCGTCATGAACCAGCCGCTCGCGGGCTACGCCCCCGCACCCGTCACCGCCCGCATGGAGAACCACGGCAACCACATGCTGAAGGTCGCCATGCAGACCGGAAACGACCTCCTCGCGCGCGTGGGCTCGATGGTCGCCTACGAAGGCTTCGTCCAGTACGAGCCCAACCCGCCCGCCGTCCGCCAGATCGCCCGTGACTGGATCACCGGCGAGGGCGCGCCCCTGATGAAGTGCTCCGGCGACGGACTGCTCTACCTCGCCGACTACGGGGCCAACGTCGTCGTGATCAACCTCAACGGCGACGGCATCTCCGTCAACGCCACCAATCTGCTCGCCTTCGACGCCCACCTCAGCTGGGGTGTGGAGCGGGTGAAGGGACTCGCGAAGTTCGCGGGGCAGGGGCTGTGGAACACCAGGATCTCCGGGCAGGGCTGGGTCGCGCTGACCTCCCGGGGCACGCCGATCGTCGTCGACTGCGGTGGCGGCGAGGACGAGACGTACGTCGACCCGGACGCGCTCGTCGCCTGGTCGCCGAACCTGAAGGTGAAGGGCAAGCGCAGCTTCAAGGCGCAGTCGCTGATCGGCCGGGGCAGCGGCGAGGCCTACCAGATGGCCTTCTCCGGGCAGGGCATCGTCGTCGTGCAGCCCAGCGAGGACAGCACCGACCGCATCCGGATCCGGGGCTGAGGGGGAGTCAACAAGCCATGCAGAGCCCGCTTTTCGCGCACAACGACATCCAGACGCAGGAGCGCTGGAGCCTGCAGAACTCGCAGCTGCTCCGCGTCACCCTGGAGGGCCACGACGACATCCTCGCCCGCAAGGGCACCATGGTCGCCTACCAGGGCCTGGTCGAGTTCGACGCCGAGTACCGCAGCAACAGCCAGGCACGCGCGCGTGCGTACACCGGCGAGGGCCTGGACCTGATGCGCTGTCACGGGCAGGGCACGGTCTACCTCGCCAACCTCGCCCAGCACGTGCACTTCATGGAGGTCGAGCAGGACGGGCTGACCGTCGACAGCTCCTACGTCCTCGCCATGGACTCCTCGCTGCACCACGAGGTCGTCGCCGTCGACAGCCTCTACGGCATCTCCGGCTCGGGCAAGTACCAGCTGAACATCACCGGGCGCGGCACGGTCGCCCTGATGACCTCGGGCGCGCCGCTGCTGATGCAGGTCACGCCGGACCGGTACGTCAACTGCGACGCCGACGCCATCGTGGCCTGGTCCACCGGACTGCGCGTGCAGATGCAGGCCCAGACGCACTCCTCCGGAGTGTGGCGCCGGCGCGGCAACACCGGTGAGGGCTGGGAGCTGAGCTTCATGGGCTCCGGGTTCGCGCTGGTCCAGCCCAGTGAGCTGCTGCCGCCGCAGAACGCGGTGATCGGGCAGGGCATCGCCGCCCAGTTCGGCATGGGCCAGCACGGGGCCCACGGGCAGAACCAGGGGAACGTCTGGAGCTGACCGTCGGGAAAGCAGACGTAAGGGGCGACCGCCATTGCGGCCGCCCCTTACCCGTCTCGTGGCGCGAGCGGGGCGCTCAGAGCCTGGCCCGGGTCGCTTCGAGCAGTCGTACGACCGACTCGTCGGCGACGGTCGGCACCTCGTCGTAGGCGAACCAGCGCAGGTCGAGGGACTCGTCGCTGATCGCCTCGACGGCACCCGCCGGGGCGAGCGCCGCGTACTGGACGTCGAGATGCCAGGCGCACGGGGTGTGGTGGCGGTCCAGGCGCACCGGCCCACCGGGCAGCAGGGCGAGCCCCGCGATGCCCGACTCCTCCGTGCCCTCGCGCAGGGCGGCGTGCGCCAGGGTGGCGTCGGCGGGCTCGCAGTGGCCGCCCATCTGAAGCCACATCCGCAGCTTCCTGTGGAGGGTGAGCAGCACCCGGCCGTGCGCCGGGTCGATCACCAGCGCGCTCGCCGTGATGTGCCCGTCCCCGCAGGCCTTCCACATGCCGTCCGGGTGGGCCGCGAGATGGTCCAGGTAGGTCTGGCGCAGCTCGTCCTGGCCCTCGTACCCCTTCAGGACGAGGACCGCGTCGTCGTGGAGGCTCACTCGGTGTCGTCGTCCTTGGACTCGCCGTCGTCCTTCTTGCGCAGGTCCGGCTTGTCGGCGGCCTCGCCGAGCATTTTGTCCAGCTCGGAGAAGTCCATGTGCTCGCGGTGCACGAAGCCGTCCGGGTCGTCCAGGTCGGTGGCCGTCGGCAGCATGTCCGGGTGGGCCCACAGACCGTCCCGGCCGTCGACCCCGCGCGCGTCCGTGAGCGAGGCCCACAGGCGGGAGGCGTCGCGCAGCCGGCGCGGGCGCAGCTCCAGGCCGATCAGCGTGGCGAACGTCTGCTCCGCGGGACCGCCGGTGGCCCGGCGCCGGCGCAGGGTCTCCCGCAGCGCGTCGGCGGACGACAGACGGGGCTTCGCGGCCGCGTGGACCACCGCGTCCACCCAGCCCTCGACGAGCGCCAGAGCGGTCTCCAGACGGGCCAGGGCGGTCTTCTGCTCGGGCGTGTCCTCGGGCTGGAACATGCCCTGCTGGAGCGCGTCCTGCAGCTGCTCGGGGTTCTGCGGGTCGAACTGGCCGACCACGTCCTCCAGCTTGGCCGTGTCGACCTTGATCCCGCGCGCGTAGCCGTCGACCGCGCCGAACAGGTGCGAGCGCAGCCACGGCACGTGCGCGAAGAGACGCTGGTGGGCGGCCTCGCGCAGGGCCAGGTAGAGCCGCACCTCCTCCTGCGGCACGCCGAGGTCCTTGCCGAAGGCCTCGACGTTGGCCGGGAGCAGCGCGGCCTTGCGGGCCGGGCCGAGCGGCAGGCCGATGTCGGTGGAGCCGACGACCTCGCCCGCGAGCACGCCGACGGCCTGCCCGATCTGCGTGCCGAACATGGCGCCGCCCATCGAGCGCATCATGCCGATCAGCGGGCCGGCCATGGCCTGCATCTCCTCCGGCAGCACGTCGCCCATGGCCGCGCCGACCCGCTCGGCGACCGGATCGACCAGCTCCTGCCAGGCCGGCAGGGTCGCCTCCACCCACTCCGCGCGGGACCAGGCCACCGCCGAGGCGGAGCCCGACGGCAGGGACGTCGCGTCGTCCAGCCACAGGTCGGCCAGGCGCACGGCCTCCTCGACCGCCCTGCGCTCGGACGGGCCCACGCTGGAGTCCTTGGTGCCGTCAGGGGTGCCCTGGGAGACCGTCTGACGGGCGATCTGCTTGGCCATGTCCCAGTTCACCGGGCCGCCCTCGTAGGAGAGCATCTGGCCCAGCTGCTGGAACGCGGCGCCCAGGTCGGTGGGGTTCAGGGAACCGAACATGGCTGCGAGCGGATTGTCGGCGCCGGGGCCGCCAAAACCCTCGGCTCCGGGCAGCCCGAAACCGAACGGGTTGGCCGGTCCCTGCCCACCACCGCTCTGCTGGTCCTTCTCCTTGCCCTCGTCGCCGTCGTCCGGCTCCTCCGGCGGAAGGCCGAATCCGAATGGGGTGTCACTCACGGGATTCCTCGGCTGGTAAGGCCACCGGTCTCTCTCCGGCGGCGCGGCTGCCCGACAACACCACCCAGCGTAGACACCTGGGCCCGATCGGGCCTCGGTGCTTCGCCCACGGCAGGCCTGCGGCAGGATGGATGCACCTGGTACGCGCGCGTCCCACGCGCCCGTACTGAAGACAACCGCTGGAGACGCCCGGTGAGTTCCCCAGATCCGCAGGTTCGCGCAGCGCGAAACCATTCAACCCCTCCCGTCGTGCGCGGACCCGTCGTCGCGGTCACCGGCGCCGCCACCGGGGTCGGCGCCCTGCTCACCGAGCGGCTCGCCGCGTCGGAGGAGATCAGGCAGGTCGTCGCGATCGACGAGCGGCGCGGCGAGTGCGCCGAGGCGCAGTGGCACATCCTCGACGTGCGCGACCCGGCCATCGCGGACAAGCTGCGGGGCGCCGACGTGGTCGTGCACCTCGCGCTCGACCTGGACCTGGGCAGCGACGCGGCCGCCCGTACCGCTTACAACGTCCGGGGGACGCAGACCGTGCTGACCGCCGCCGCGGCGGCCGGGGTGCACCGGGTGGTGCTGTGCACCTCGGCGATGGTCTACGGGGCGCTGCCGGACAACGAGCTGCCCCTGTCGGAGGACGCCGAGCTGCGGGCGACGGCGGAGGCCACGGGCGTCGGGGACATGCTGGAGATCGAGCGGCTGGCGCGGCGGGCGCCCCGGGCGCATCCGGGGCTCAACGTCACCGTCGTGCGGCCCGCCGTGCTGGTGGGCGGCACGGACACCGCGCTGACCCGGTACTTCGAGTCGCCGCGGCTGCTCGTCGTCGCCGGCTCGCGGCCCGCGTGGCAGTTCTGCCACGTCGAGGACCTGTGCAGCGCCCTGGAGTACGCCGTGCTGGAGAAGGTCGACGGGGAACTGGCCGTCGGCTGCGACGGGTGGCTGGAGCAGGAGGAGGTCGAGGAGCTGAGCGGGGTCCGGCGCATGGAGCTGCCGTCGGCGGTGGCGCTCGGCGCGGCGGCCCGGCTGCACCGGATCGGGCTCACGCCGTCCCCGGCGGGGGACCTGGCGTACACGATGTACCCGTGGGTGGTCAGCGGGAGCCGGCTGCACGACGCCGGGTGGCGGGCGCAGTGGACCAACGAGGAGGTGCTCGCGGAGCTGCTGGAGGAGGTCTCCGGGCGGCACACGGTCGCCGGGCGGCGGCTCGGACGCAAGGACGCGACGGCCGCGGGGGCCGCGGGGGCGACGGTGGCGCTGCTCGGCGCCGCCGCCGTGGTCCGGCGGGCCCGGAAGGCCCGGCGGCGGGTGTGAGGCGAGGGGCGCTGCCCCGTGGCGCCCCGCCGTGCCTGTCCGCCTCCCGACCAGGGGTCGGCCGAGAGACGTCTGTAGGAGACTCCAAAAAGCCACGCGCGCGTGCCTGGTGAATCTCGTATTCCCCGTTGTCCGGGGCGTGCGGCACGATGGGGGCATGGCTGAGACGACCGAGCACCCTGGTGAGCAGGCGGCGCAGGATCCCATCAAGCTGATCGGCATCCGGGAGACCCCGCTCTCCGTGGACGAGGTGTTCCGGGCCGTCGGGGACGCCGCCGCCGGCGGGATCGCGCTGTTCGTGGGGACCGTGCGCAACCACGACGGGGGCGCCGACGTGGACGGGCTCGGCTACTCCTGCCACCCCAGCGCCGAGGACGAGATGCGGCGGATCGCCGAGAAGGTCGTCGCGGACCACCCGGTGCGGGCGCTCGCCGCCGTCCACCGGGTCGGGGAGCTGGACGTCGGTGATCTCGCCGTCGTCGTCGCCGTGGCCTGTCCGCACCGGGCGGAGGCCTTCGACGCCTGCCGCAAGCTGATCGACGACCTCAAGCACGAGGTGCCGATCTGGAAGCACCAGCAGTTCTCCGACGGCACCGAGGAGTGGGTCGGCGCCTGCTGAGGCTGCGCCGAACCGGTCACTCCCGGCACACCCTCCCCTCGGCTTGCGTAACCGGCCCCCTGGCGTGAGCGTTGTCAGTGCGGATGGTTAATCTGCTGATCAGTCATCTGCGGTCGCTCATCGCGTTGGGAGGTCGGCATGGGGGCGCTTGTCTGGCTGCTGATTCCGCTCTTGGCCGCGGTCGGCGGCGGGTTGTGGGGCGGTTGGGCCAGCCGGACCCGCAAGATACGCGGCGACGGCCCCGAGCTGGACGGGTACGCCCGGTTCCGCGAGGCGATGGAGAAGTCACCCCCGGGAGCCCGCGGCGCGTGACGGGTGCCCTGACGGTGCGCTGACAGAGGCGTCCCGTACTGTCGTCGCATGCCACGCCGCACCGCGACGATGCTCGCCTCCACCCTGATGCTGATCGCGCTCCTGTGCGCGGGAGTGCTCATCCCCGTGCCGTACTCGGAGATGTCCCCCGGCCCGACCGTGAACACGCTCGGGGACCACGACGGCGAGCCGGTGCTGCAGATCGCCGGGCACAGGACGTACCCGACGAACGGCCACCTGAACATGACCACCGTGCGGGTGACCAGCGCGGACTTCCGGATGAACCTGGTGGAGGCCGTCTACGGCTGGCTGGCGCGCGACAGCAAGGTCGTGCCGCACGACACGCTCTACCCGGACGGCACGACGGAGGAGCAGTCCACCCAGCAGAACGCCGAGGAGTTCAGCCAGTCCCAGGAGAGCGCCAAGGTCGCCGCCCTGAAGGAGCTGGGCGTCCCGGTGAAGTCCTGGGTGATCGTCTCCACCGTCGTCAAGGGCTCCCCGGCCGAGGGCAGGCTGCACGCCGGAGACGCGATCAAGGCCGTCGACGGCACGGCGGTCAAACAGCCGGCCGATGTCGCCAAGCTGGTCACCAAGCACAAGCCAAGCCAGAAGGTCGTCTTCACGGTCGTGCCCGCCAAGGAGCAGGCCGCCGCCGAGAAGGCCGGCAAGACGGCGACCGGCACGCAGGACGTCACCCTCACGACGGCCACCTCGAACGACAGCGGCCCCAAGCGGGCCATCGTCGGGATCTCCGCCGGGACCGACCACACCTTCCCGTTCGAGATCGACATCAAGCTCGCCGACGTCGGCGGACCGAGCGCCGGACTGATGTTCGCCCTCGGTATCTACGACAAGCTCACCCCGGGCAGCCTGACCGGCGGCAAGTTCGTCGCCGGCACCGGCACCATCGACGACAACGGCACGGTCGGGCCCATCGGCGGTGTCGACATGAAGACCGTCGGCGCGCGCAGCATGGGCGCTCAGTACTTCCTGACGCCCGCCGACAACTGCGCGGCCGCCGCCAAGGACACCCCGAGCGGACTCACCCTGGTGAAGGTGAGGACCATCGGTGACGCCCTCGGCGCCCTGAAGGACATCCGCACCGGCGACACCGGCGCGCTGCCCAAGTGCACCACGAAGGGCTGAGCGGCTCATGACACGGCTGGGGGCGCCCCGCGGGACCGGGGGCGCCCCCATCGCCGTACCGCGGGACGTCAGTCCGCGAAGGTCGCGGCCAGGGCCTCCGCGAGGCCCGGCACCAGATCCGGGCCGGTCAGGACCTCCGTAGGAGTGTCCTTCTCGCGCAGCCGCAGCGCCGACTCGCGGCTGCCGTCGCGCAGCACCGCCACCGTCATACGGACCTCCTGGCGCTCGGGGTGCTCCGCCACCCACTTCGCCAGCCTGGCCTCGCTCAGATTCTTCGGGACCTGCGCCTCGGCGGACGGCGGCAGCATCAGCCGTTCCACCGTGAGCGCGCAGCCGGCCACCGCGTCGGGCCAGGCGATGGTGCCGAGGAACTCGTCGAGCGGCCGGTCGGCCGCGATCTCGTCCTGCTCGATCGGGGTGAGACCGGTGGTCTGGGGCTCGTCCTGCAGGCCCAGCTGGGCCGCGAGCGCGGGTTCCTGAGCCCGCAGCCGTGCGGTGTCTACGAGGGCGAAGAGGCGAGCGGGCTGGTCCCAGCCGAGGCCGGAGGCGTACTCGTCGATCTCGAGTACGGCCCGGGTGAGCGGGCTCGCTGCCATGGGAGTGTTGGACATGGTCACAATCCTGCCTCGTTCGTGACCTGAATCGGGAACCGAGCAAAGCGTGAGTAAGTTGCATAGGTGGTGGCCCGCGATCACGGGGGGCCAGGGAGGGCCCGCGAACACGAGGGCCTGACGGATCGACAGCGAACTTCGAGGTGCGCACCTTGGCATTCCAGATGCCGGACCGCGGCGGAGGCCCGACGGGGTCACGGATCGGAGCGGGCCGCCCGTCCCGGCGGGTGAGGACCCTGCTCCTGACACTGGGCGTCCTTGCCGTCCTCGGCATGGCGTTCACCATGTTCGCGGGCTTCTGGACGGACTGGCTGTGGTACCGGTCGGTGCACTACTCGTCCGTGTTCACCACCACACTGTGGACCAAGATCGGGCTGTTCTTCGTCTTCGGCCTGCTGATGGCGGTCGCGGTCGGCCTGAACATCTGGCTCGCGCACCGGCTGCGGCCCCCGCTGAGCGCCATGTCCATGGAGCAGCAGAGCCTGGACCGCTACCGGATGGGCATCGCGCCGTACAAGACGTGGCTGCTGCTCGCCGTCACCTCCCTCGTCGGGCTCATCGCGGGCGCCTCGGCGGCCGGCCAGTGGCGCACCTGGCTGATGTGGATGAACGGCGTGCCCTTCCACCAGCAGGACCCGCAGTTCCACCTCGACATCTCCTTCTACGCGTTCGACCTGCCCTGGTACCGGTTCCTGCTGGGCTTCGGCTTCGCCACCGCGATCCTGTGCCTGATCGCCGCCGCCCTCACCCACTACCTGTACGGCGGACTGCGCGTCACCAGCCCCGGCGCGCGTGCCACCGCCGCCGCGACCGGCCATCTGTCGGTGCTGCTCGGCATCTTCGTCGCCCTGAAGGCCGTCGCCTACTGGCTCGACCGGTACGGCCTGGCCGTCAAGTCCAGCGACTTCAAGGCGACCGGCAACTGGACCGGGCTGCGCTACGTCGACGCCAACGCCTATCTGCCGGCCAAGACGATCCTGTTCTGCATCGCCGTCATCTGCGCGCTGCTGTTCTTCGCCACCCTGTGGCGGCGCACCTGGCAGCTTCCCGTCATCGGCTTCGGCCTGATGGTCCTCTCGGCGATCCTGATCGGCGGCCTCTACCCGGCGATCGTGCAGAAGTTCCAGGTCCAGCCCAACGAGCAGGCCAAGGAAGCCCCGTACGTCCAGAAGAACCTCAAGGCGACCCGCGAGGCGTACGGCATCGACGACACCAAGGTCACCGAGTACGCCGGCAAGTCCACGACCACGGACAAGACGAGGCTGCGGGGCGACGCGGACGACGCGGCGAGCATCCGGATCATGGACCCGAACATCGTCTCGCCGACGTTCCAGCAGCTCCAGCAGATGAAGAACTACTACGGGTTCCCGACCAACCTGGACGTCGACCGGTACACCAAGGACGGCAAGGCCCAGGACACGGTCATCGGTCTGCGCGAGCTGAACCTGGACGGCATCCCCAAGAACAACTGGATCAACGACCACTTCCGCTACACGCACGGCTACGGCGTGGTCGCCGCCAAGGGCACCGAGGCCGACTCCCAGGGCCAGCCGGTCTTCACCGAGTACGACCTGCCGTCCACCGGTGCCCTCGGCACCTACCAGCAGCGGATCTACTACGGCGAGAAGACCACCACCTACTCCATCGTCGGCGGTCCCCAGGAGGAGATCGACTACTCCGACGACAGCGGTGAGAAGACCACCAGTTACCCCGGAAAGAGCGGCGTCAACCTCGACAGCCCGATCAACCGGGCCGCGTACGCGGTGGCGTTCAACGAGCCGCAGATCCTCTACTCGGGCGCGATCGGCAAGGGCTCGCGGATCCTCTACAACCGCACGCCCAAGGATCGCGTCGAGGCGGTGGCCCCCTGGCTGACCATCGACGGCGACGCCTACCCGGCGGTCGTGAACCACCGCATCCAGTGGATCGTCGACGCGTACACGACGTCGAACGGCTACCCGTACTCCTCCCGCACGACCCTCGGTGACACGACGGCCGACTCGCTGACCGCCACCAACAACAACCGCACCGTGGTGGCCCAGCAGAACCAGGTCAACTACATCCGCAACTCGGTGAAGGCGACCGTCGACGCGTACACCGGCGAGGTCAAGCTCTACCAGTGGGACACCCAGGACCCGGTGCTGAAGACCTGGATGAAGGCCTTCCCGGGCACGGTGCAGCCGCGCAATGCCATCTCCCCGGACCTGATGGCCCATCTGCGCTACCCGCAGGACCTGTTCAAGGTCCAGCGCGAGCTGCTCACCCGCTACCACGTGACGGACGCGCAGACGTTCCTCACCGGCAGCGAGGTGTGGCAGGTGCCGAACGACCCGACCAACAAGTCGGGCAACGCGGTGCCGCCGTACTACCTGAGCATGAAGATGCCCGACCAGAGCCGGCAGGCGTTCTCGCTGTCCACGACGTTCACGCCCAACGGCCGTGACAACCTCAGCGCGTTCATGTCGGTCGACGCCGAGGCGGGCTCCAGTGACTACGGCAAGATCAGAATCCTGAAACTGCCGACCAGTACGACGGTCGACGGGCCCAAACAGGTCCAGAGCCAGTTCAACTCCGAACAGGACATCGCCGCCGCGATCAAGCTCCTCAAGGGCGGTGACTCGGAGGTGGAGTACGGCAACCTGCTGACCGTGCCGCTGGACGGCGGACTGCTCTACGCGGAGCCCGTCTACGTGCGCGGTGGCGGACTGAAGTACCCGTTGCTGCGCAAGGTGCTGGTCACCTACGAGGGCAGGACGGCCTTCGAGAACACGCTCGGTGAGGCACTCGACAAGGTCTTCGGTGCGCAGGGTTCGACCACCGCACCGCCGGACACCGGCACCACCAATCCGCCCCCGTCGAGCAATCCCACCGTCCAACAGGCCCTGAGCGACGCCCAGAAGGCCTTCCAGGCCGGCCAGGAGGCCCTGAAGCAGCCCAACGGCCCGGACTGGACCGCGTACGCCAAGGCGCAGAAGGACCTCCAGGACGCGCTGAAGCGGGCCCAGGCGGCGGAGGCCGGCAGCGGCAAGAACGCCGGCAAGGGCGGCGCGAAGGGCAGTTGATCAAGGGCACCCCACGTCGTGGTACGGTTGCGGAGCAACGGCGCGGGGTGGAGCAGCTCGGTAGCTCGCTGGGCTCATAACCCAGAGGTCGCAGGTTCAAATCCTGTCCCCGCTACTGCAGTCGAGGGGGGCGGGGGCAAGGGGGACGGGCGGTGGGGGGGTGGGGACGATTTTTTTGTGT
>NZ_JBSGDB010000166.1:0-5766 GCF_053602155.1 Streptomyces sp. NPDC004561 | reverse complement strand
CCAGGAGGAGATCGACTCCCGCTTCTTCGCCATCGTCACCGACCTGGTCGGCACACCCAGCGAACTCATTTCCGGAGGGGAGGTACGGCCGCGCCGCCGTGGGGAGTTGAGTGGGGTGTGTTTGACTTGTCGTCCTGTGGGCATGTCGACAAAACGCTGAAGTGACCTCACGGGCTGCGGTATACCGGGTGTACCCAGGTTGCAGGTGGTGCGACGATGGACGTTATGGGGGACAAGGCAACTCTGTTCGAGTCAGGGCGATTTGTGCAGCCTCCCGGCGAGGAGCCGGCCCAGGACGAGATGGGCGACATGGGGGAGGAAGCCGCCGAGGAGGTACGCCTCGGGCTCGCCGCGCAGAGCGGCGACGTCGAGGCGGCGAGCGTCCTCGGGGCCCTGCTGCTGCGCCGTGGTGACCTCGACGGGGCCGAGACCCATCTGCGGGCTGCCACCGCGGCCGGTGACCGGGCCGCCGCCAACAACCTGGGTGTCCTCCTGCACCAGCGCGGCTACGCCGACGAGGCCGCCGGCTGGTGGCGGATCGCCGCCGTCGCCGGCTCCGCCGCCGCCGCGCACGCCCTCGGCCGCTACCACCGCGAGCGCGGCGACGAGCCCGCCGCCGAGTACTGGCTGCGCCAGTCCGCCGAACAGGGTCATGTCCTCGGCGCCTACGCGCTCGCCGACCTGCTGGAGCACCGCGGGGACGCCGGCGCCGGGCGCTGGATGCGGATCGCCGCCGAGCGCGGTCACCGTGAGGCCGCCTACCGGCTGGCCCGCGCACTCGACCGCAGGGCCGGGCAGCCGGACGAGGGCGGGGCTGACAACGCTGTCGCGGAGATCGAGCAGTGGTACCGGCAGGCCGCCGCACGCGGCCACCGGCGGGCCGCGCTGCACCTCGGGGCGATCCTGGAGAAGCGCGGCGAGCTGAAGGAGGCCGGGCGCTGGTACCTGACCTCGGCCAAGGACGGCGAACCGCGGGCCGCCTGCGCGCTCGGCTTCCTGCTGCGGGACGCGGGCGACACCGAGAGCGCGGCCGTGTGGTGGCTGCGCGCCGCCCAGGAGGGCGACGGCAACGCGGCCAACGCGCTGGGCGCGCTGCACGCCGA
Source organism: Streptomyces sp. NPDC004561 (assembly GCF_053602155.1). Lineage (NCBI taxonomy): Bacteria > Bacillati > Actinomycetota > Actinomycetes > Kitasatosporales > Streptomycetaceae > Streptomyces > Streptomyces sp. NPDC004561. The sequence goes on along the minus strand of NZ_JBSGDB010000166.1, from coordinate 4,663 downwards.
GCGCGGCGAGACGCAGACCGCCGAGCGCTGGTACCGGGCGGCGCTGGACGCGGGCGACGACAACGGCGCCTACAACCTCGGGCTGCTCTGCGCCGAGCAGGGCCGTACCGCGCAGGCCGAGCAGTGGTACCGGCGGGCCGCCTACGCCGGGCACCGGGAGGCCGCGAACGCGCTGGCCATCCTGCTGCTCCAGGGCGGCGACACGAGCGGCGCGGAGCCGTGGTTCTCCAAGGCCGCCGAGGCGGGAAGCGTGGACGCCGCGTTCAACCTCGGCATCCTCTACGCCGGGCGCGGCGAGGAGGGGGCGGCGCTGCGCTGGTACGAGCAGGCGGCCGCCGCCGGGCACACCGAGGCCGCGCTCCAGGTCGGCATCGCCCGGCAGCGCGAGGGCGACGAACAGGACGCCGAGCGGAATCTGCGCTGCGCCGCGGGCGGCGGAAGCGCGGAGGCCGCGTACCGGCTGGCCACCCTGCTCGACGCCCGGCGGCCCCCGGAGCCCGCGCACGAGCTGGGGGAGATCGTGCACGAGAAGACCGAGTGCGAGGAGTGGTACGAGCGGGCCGCGTCCCAGGGGCACCGGCGGGCGCAGGTCCGGGTGGGGATGCTCGCGGCGGCCCGCGGTGACGTGGTGGAGGCGGCCCGGTGGTACCGGGCGGCGGCCGAGGCCGGGTCGCGCAACGGCGCCTTCAACCTCGGGCTGCTGCTCGCGCGGGAGGGGAGCGAGCCGGAGGCCGCCGTGTGGTGGACCCGGGCCGCGGACGCCGGGCACGGGCGGGCGGCGTTGCGGCTGGCCCTCGTCTACGCGCGTCGCGGCGAACTGGCCGAAGGCCAGAAGTGGGCGCACCGCGCCGTCGCCCTCGGACCGGCGGAGGTGGCCGAACGAGCGGGCCGGCTACGAGACGCACTGAGGGAAGAACTGTCGGCGTGACACCGGGGTCCGGGCGCGCAGGGATTCGGCGGGGCGTGCCGCTGGTGGGCGGCTGCGGCGGGATTTGCCGGAGTCTGGGGCTGCCTGGGGGTTGGGACCCTTGGGCGAGGGCGGCGCGCAGGGATTTGGTGGTGTAGTGCCGGGTCCGGGCCGCGGAGGCATTCGGCTGGGGCGTGAGGCCGGGGTGCGGGCCGCGCAGGGATTCCGGGAGTGTGGCGCCGAGGTCCCGTTGCGTCAGGAATCGGCGGTTTCTGCCGGTTGGTCGGCCGCCCCGGACCTGCGCGGAGTGACGCCGGACACCTCGCGGACCAAGGATTTGCTTCCCGGTACTCCTCTCCCGTAATGTCGTGTTCACCGACGCGGGGTGGAGCAGCTCGGTAGCTCGCTGGGCTCATAACCCAGAGGTCGCAGGTTCAAATCCTGTCCCCGCTACTGAAGGCCGAGGGCCGGAATCCAGAAATGGGTTCCGGCCCTCGGTGTTTGCATGGGCGTAGGGAAGACACGGAAGAGCCCCGGTGCCGGATGGGCGCCGGGGCTTTCGGTGAGCGTCCTGTTTACGCGCTCGCGCAGTTCGGGCACAGCCCGCGGTACGTCACCTCGACGTCCGACACCGTGAAGCCGAAGCGCTCCGTGTCGGGGAGGTCGGCGAGCGGGTTGCCCGTCGGGTGGACGTCGCGGATCGCGCCGCACCGGGCGCAGACCAGGTGATGGTGGGGCCGGTGCGCGTTCGGGTCGTACCGCTTGGCGCGCCTGTCCGTCGAGACTTCCAGCACCTCGCCGAGGGAGACCAGCTCACCCAGCGTGTTGTAGACGGTCGCCCGGGAGATCTCGGGCAGCTTCGCGACGGCCCGAGCGTGGACCTCGTCGGCTGTCATGTGGACGTGCTCGCCGTCGAGGACCTCGGCCACCACGCGCCGCTGCGCGGTCATCCGCCATCCGCGTCCACGCAGTCGTTCCAGAAGGTCGCTCATGGCTACCAGCCTAACAGCAGGGGGGACCAGGACGGGAATAGGTGTGAGATTGGATCGATGTTTGACTTAGACATTGTCCAATGTAGGATCGAGCCTGGCTTCGGCCATGGGACAGGACGAGTCAGGAACGACGCAGGAGGCGCACGTGACGCAGGGACCGCTCACCACGGAGGCCGGTGCTCCGGTGGCCGACAACCAGAACAGCGAGACGGCGGGCGTCGGCGGGCCGGTCCTGGTCCAGGACCAGCTGCTGCTGGAGAAGCTCGCCCACTTCAACCGCGAGCGCATCCCGGAGCGCGTGGTGCACGCCCGTGGCGCGGGCGCCTACGGCACCTTCACGGTGACCGCCGACGTCACGCCGTACACGCGGGCCGCCTTCCTCTCCGAGATCGGCAAGGAGACCGAGGTCTTCCTGCGCTTCTCGACCGTGGCCGGCAACCTCGGCGCGGCGGACGCCGTGCGGGACCCGCGCGGCTTCGCGCTGAAGCTCTACACCGAGGAGGGCAACTACGACCTCGTCGGCAACAACACCCCCGTGTTCTTCATCCGGGACGCGATCAAGTTCCCCGACTTCATCCACACCCAGAAGCGCGACCCGTACACGGGCAGCACGGAGGCGGACAACGTCTGGGACTTCTGGAGCCTGTCGCCCGAGTCCACGCACCAGGTGACCTGGCTCTTCGGCGACCGCGGCATCCCGGCGTCGTACCGGCACATGGACGGCTTCGGCTCGCACACCTTCCAGTGGAACAACGAGGCCGGCGAGGTCTTCTGGGTCAAGTACCACTTCAAGACCGACCAGGGGATCCGCAACCTCACCGCCGGGGAGGCCGAGGTGCTCGCGGGCAAGGACCCCGACTCGCACCAGCGCGACCTGCGTGAGGCGATCGAGCGCGGCGAGTTCCCGAGCTGGACCGTGGGCGTGCAGATCATGCCGGCGGCGGACGCGGCGGCCTACCGCTTCAACCCGTTCGACCTGACCAAGGTGTGGCCGCACGCCGACTACCCCGTCGTCGAGATCGGCAGGCTGGAGCTGAACCGCAACCCGCGCAACGTCTTCGCCGAGGTCGAGCAGTCGATCTTCTCGCCCTCGCACTTCGTGCCGGGCATCGGCCCCTCGCCGGACAAGATGCTCCAGGGCCGTCTCTTCGCGTACGGCGACGCGCACCGCTACCGCGTCGGCATCAACGCCGACCATCTGCCGGTGAACCGCCCGCACGCCACCGAGGCGCGCACCAACGCGCGGGACGGCCGGCTGTACGACGGTCGGCACGGCGCCGCCAGGAACTACGAGCCGAACAGCTTCGGCGGCCCGCGGCAGACCGGCCGCGCGCTGTGGCAGCCGTTCGACGGCTTCACCGCCGGCACCGGCGACCACCCGACCCCGGCGCACGCCGAGGACGACGACTTCGTGCAGGCGGGCGACCTGTACCGGCTGATGTCGCAGGAGGAGCGGGAGCGGCTGGTCGCCAACCTGGCCGGGGCGATCTCCCAGGTCTCGCGCGAGGACATCGCCGAGCGCGCGATCGCCAATTTCGCGTCCGCCGACGCCGACTTCGGCAAGCGGCTGGAGGCGGCGGTGCGGGCGCTGCGCGGCTGACGCGGCGGCGCGGCCCGCGCCTCAGGAGCCTGGGGGTGCCCCAGGGCGGGCCGGATCCCACGGTGCTCGGGGTCCGGCCCGTTGCGCATGCTCAGAGCGCCGGAGCGGGCTCGCGGGCCGGGAGCCAGCAGCGGATGATGTCGCGGACCGAGACGATTCCCGCGGGCTCGCCGCGGTCGAGGACGACCAGGTGCCGGAAGCCGCCGTTGGTCATGGCGCGGGCGGCCTCCTCCAGGGTCCAGGTGGGGGCGGCGAAGACGACGTCGGTGGTGGTGTGGGCGTGGGTGCGTTCCGTGTCCGGGTTCTGGCCGAGGCCGACGGAGTTGAGGATGTCGCGTTCGGTGAGGATGCCGATGCCGCCGGCGTCCGGGTCGAGGACCACCGCGGCGCCGACGCGCCGGGCGGACATCAGCGCGGCCGCCTGACGGAGGGTGTGGGCGGGACCGACAGTGAGGATCACCGTGCTCATGGCGTCACGGACGAGCATGGATGGGCCACCTCCTTCGGGAATCCCGGGGCCCTTCGCGGGCCCGGCGCCCTAGGCGCCTGTTCGGGATTGCACAAATTCACAAGTGGGGGTGGGCCCAGAGTGCCAGGTAAAGGGAGGGTCAACAAGGGGGCGCGCGACACCAGTTGAGGGCGTAGCGGGAGTAATCCCGTGCCTCACTGGCGCTGGTTGAGATACCCCAGCAACTCGTCGTGCAGCAGGCCGTTGGAGGCGGCCGCGTTGCCGCTGTGCGGGCCCGGGCGGCCGTCGAGGCCGGTGAAGGCGCCGCCGGCCTCCGTCACGATGATCGCGTTGGCGGCCATGTCCCACAGGGACAGCTCGGGCTCGGCGCAGATGTCGACGGAGCCCTCGGCGACCATCATGTACGGCCAGAAGTCGCCGTACGCGCGCGTGCGCCACACCTCGCGGGTCAGGTCGAGGAAGCCGTTCAGCCGGCCCTGCTCCTCCCAGCCGGAGAGCGAGGAGTAGGCGAAGGACGCGTCCGCGAGCGTGCTCACCCGCGAGGCGTGGATACGGCCCGCGGAGGTCAGGTTGCGGCCGGTGAACGCGCCGTAGCCCTTCGCGGCCCACCAGCGGCGGCCGAGGGCGGGGGCGGAGACGAGACCCACGACGGGCTGGTAGCCCGCCGCGGGCGCCGCCCGCAGGGGGGTGTGGGT
>NZ_JBSGDB010000165.1:0-17437 GCF_053602155.1 Streptomyces sp. NPDC004561 | reverse complement strand
CTCCGGCATGTTCACCCGCTTCGACATGACGTTCCTCGTCGCCGAGCCGACCAGGCGGCCCAGTAGCACCCAGGCGGCTATCAGCAGGACGACACCGAAGTACACCCCGACCAGGCCGATCGCGGCCTGTACGGACGCGGGCGCCAGCAGGTTTTGGACGGGCAGGGCACCGGCCGTCTCACCGCCGAGCGCGAGGAAGGCGGTACCGGCCAGGCCGAGCAACTGGCAGCGGCGCAGATCGACGGGGAATGCCATGGCCAACACTGGATCAGCGTGTCAACGCCGGATGGCCGGAAGGCGACGCTCCCTCCACCGGCGGGCGGCCCGGACATGACCGGCGTGTGCGCGGCGATGACTTTCCCGGGTCCTGGCGGTCATCACCGCACGCGGAACAGACGGAAACGGACGTGGTGACGGTGACGAGCAGTTTCTCCCGGACGGCGCCGGCCGGCCCTCGGATGTACTACGAGGTCCACGGCGAGGCCTCCGCCCGGCGGCCCCTGGTGCTCCTGCACGGGGGCGTGTGCACCATCGGCCTGAGCTTCGGCGCCGTGCTGCCCGCTCTGGCCGGAACGGGCCAGGTGATCGCGCCCGAACTCCAGGGCCACGGGCACACCGCCGACACCGACCGGGAGATGTCGGTGCCGGCGCTGGCCTCGGACGTGGTGGCCCTGCTGGACGAACTCGGTGTCGGGCAGGCGGACCTGCTCGGCTTCAGCCTCGGCGGGCTGACCGCGCTCGAGGTGGCCGTACGGCATCCGGAGCGGGTCGGGCGGCTCGTCCTCGCCGCCACCCCGTACCGGCAGGACGGCTACCACCCGGAGGTGCGGACGGCGGACTCCGGCTCGCCGCGGCTGCCGAGCCGGGCGGACTTCCAGGAGATGGCCGACGCGTACGCGGCCGTCGCGCCCCGTCCCGAGAAGTTCCAGGACCTTCTCGCGAAGTGCTCGGCCGCCGCCCACGCGCCGCTGCCCTGGACCGCCGACGATCTGCGCGGCGTGCGGGCGCCGACGCTGCTGGTCGTCGGGGACACCGACTTCGTGCGTCTCGAGCACGCGGCCGAGATGCGGGATCTGCTCCCGGACGCCCGGCTGGCGGTGCTGCCCGGCACCACCCACATGGCGCTCATGCGCCGTACGGCCCTGCTGCTGCCGCTGCTGCACGAGTTCCTGGGCTGATCAGAACACCGAGAGCCCGGTGAGCGTGGTGAACCGGTCGAGGGCCGCCACGCCGGCCACCGAGTTGCCCCGCTCGTCCAGGCCCGGGCTCCACACGCACAGCGTGCACCGGCCGGGCACCACCGCGATGATCCCGCCGCCGACCCCGCTCTTGCCGGGCAGGCCCACCCGGTAGGCGAAGTCACCGGCCGCGTCGTACGTGCCGCAGGTCAGCATCACCGCGTTCACCTGCTTGGCCTGGCTGCGGGTGAGCAGCCGGGTGCCGTCGGCGCGGACGCCGTGCCGGGTGAGGAAGCCGGTGGCGAGGGCGAGGTCGGCGCAGGAGGCGGCGACGGAGCACTGCCGGAAGTACTGGTCGAGCAGGACCGGCACGTCGTTGTCGATGTTGCCGTACGACGCCATGAAGTGGGCGAGGGCGGCGTTGCGGTCGCCGTGCGTGTTCTCGGACGCGGCGACCTCCTTGTCGAAGTCCAGGGCGGGGTTGCCGCTCTCGGCGCGCAGGAAGGCGAGCAGTTCGCCGGCCGCGTCTCCGGTACGGGTCTGGAGGCGGTCGGTGACGACGAGGGCGCCCGCGTTGATGAAGGGGTTGCGCGGGATGCCGTTCTCGTACTCCAGCTGGACCAGGGAGTTGAACGGGTTGCCGGAGGGCTCCCGGCCCACGTGCTCCCAGAGTTCGTCGCCCTCGCGGGCCAGGTCCAGGGCGAGCGTGAAGACCTTGGTGATGGACTGCGTGGAGAAGGGTTCGCGCCAGTCCCCCACCCCGTACACCGTGCCGTCCAGCTCGGCGACGGCCATGCCGAAGCGGCGGGGGTCGCAGGCCGCGAGCGCCGGTATGTAGTCGGCCGGACGTCCGCGGCCGGGTGTGCGGCCGATCTCCTCGGCGATGCGCTCCAGGACCGGCAGGAAGGTGAGGGACGACGTCGTTGTCATGATCACCATTGTCCCTCCGGACCGGCCCTGGAGCCCACTCGCGGACAGGCTGATATCCGCCCGTTACCGCAGGTCAGGCCAAGGGTGCCCCACTGCCCGCGACGACCTCGGGACGCAGCAGGCCGGCCAGCTTCTCCGCGGGCAGCAGGCCCTTCTCCAGCACCAGTTCGGCCACGCCGCGGCCGGTGACCAGGGCCTCCTTGGCGATGTCGGTGGCGGCCGTGTAGCCGATGTGCGGGTTCAGCGCGGTGACGAGGCCGATGGAGTTCTCCACGCTCGCGCGCAGCCGCTCGGTGTTGGCGGTGATGCCGGACACGCAGCGCTCGGCCAGCGTCAGGCAGGCACGCTGGAGATGGGTGACGGACTCCGACAGCGAGTGCAGGATGATCGGCTCGAAGGCGTTGAGCTGGAGCTGTCCGGCCTCGGCGGCCATGGTGATGGCGACGTCGTTGCCGATCACCTCGAAGGCGACCTGGTTGACCACCTCGGGGATCACCGGGTTGACCTTGCCCGGCATGATCGACGAACCGGCCTGCACCGGCGGCAGGTTGATCTCGCCGAGGCCCGCGCGCGGACCGGAGGACAGCAGGCGCAGGTCGTTGCAGCTCTTGGAGAGCTTGACCGCGATCCGCTTGAGGACACCGGACATCTGCACGAAGGCGCCGCAGTCCTGAGTGGCCTCGACCAGGTTGACGGCGGTGACGAGGGGCAGCCCGGTGATGGCGGAGAGGTGGCGGCGGGCGGCCTCGGCGTACCCCGCCGGGGCGTTGAGGCCGGTGCCGATGGCCGTGGCGCCCAGGTTGATCTCGTGGATCAGCTCGGCGGCCTCGGCGAGACGGCTGCGGTCCTCCTCGATCATGACGGCGAACGCGGAGAACTCCTGGCCGAGCGTCATCGGCACGGCGTCCTGCAGCTGGGTGCGGCCCATCTTGAGCACGTCGCGGAACTCGACGGCCTTGCGGGCGAAGGCGTCCTGGAGGACGGCCATCGCCTTGAGCAGGCCGCGCACGGCGAACACCGTCGCCACCTTGACGGCGGTCGGGTAGACGTCGTTGGTGGACTGGCCGAGGTTGACGTCCTCGTTGGGGTGCAGATGCGTGTACCGGCCCTTGGCGTGGCCGAGCAGTTCCAGCGCCCGGTTGGCCACGACCTCGTTGGCGTTCATGTTGGTGGACGTGCCGGCACCGCCCTGGATGACGTCCACGACGAACTGGTCGTGCAGCCGGCCCTCGCGGATCTCCCGGCAGGCGGCGACGATCGCGGCGGCCTTCGCGGGCTCCAGCAGCCCGAGTTCCTCGTTGGCGAGGGCGGCGGCCTCCTTGACGGCGGCCAGGGCGTCGATCAGGTGCGGGTAGGCGGAGATCGGGGTGCCGGTGATGGGGAAGTTCTCCGTGGCGCGCAGGGTGTGGATGCCCCAGTACGCGTCGGCGGGCACGTCGCGGTCGCCGAGCAGGTCGTGTTCGCTGCGGGTGGTGGCGGCGGTCATGAGGGCAGGGGTCCTCTTTCTGAGGTACGGAGATGAAGGCTGAGGCACGGAGGTGAAGGTGCCCCGACAGGGGCGCGCGGGGGTCTGCGCGATGGGCGACGAACGGCGCGCGGCTTCGAAAGGCCGGTCCGGCGGAGTCCTACGCGCAGGCGGTGAGCGCGACCGGGTCCAGCGCGCGGACAGCGCGTACGCACCCCACCGGCTCCCCGCCGCCCAGCAGCGGCTCTCCCGCGAACCCGGTCAGCAGCTCGGGATCGACGCCCGCGCGGGCGAGCGCGGCGGCCGCCACCGGGATCCGCGCCCGGTTCGCGCCGTCGGCGATCTTCACCGCGACGGCCCGGCCGTCGGGCAGCGCGGCGACCTGGACGCCTTCGAAGCCGTCCTTGGCGAGCAGCCCCGGCACGGACCGCATCAGCGCGGCCACGTCACGCCCCGAGCCGGAGGCCATCTCGGCGTGGTCGCGCATCGCGTCGGCGAGCAGGGCCTCGGGCGTGCCCGGCGCCGCGGAGGCGATCCTGGAGAGGGCGCGGGCGAGGCCGTGCAGGGAGATCGAGAACAGGGGGGCGCCGCAGCCGTCGACGGAGACCCGCGCGACCCGCTGCCCGGTCAGGTCCTCGACGATCTCGGCGATGGCCTGCTGGAGGGGGTGCTCCGGGTCGAGGTAGTCCTTCAGGGACCAGCCGTTGAGCCGGGCGGTCCACAGCATGGCCGCGTGCTTGCCGGAGCAGTTCTGGGCGAGCCGGGAGGGCGTGCGGCCCTCGCGGACCCAGGCGTCCCGGACGGCCGGGTCGAACGGCATGTCGGGGACGTTGCGCAGGTCGTCCTCGGTGAGCCCGGCCAGTTCGAGGATGCGCCGGGTGCCGGCGAGGTGCCGTTCCTCGCCGGAGTGGCTGGCGGCGGCCAGCGACAGCAGTTCGCCGTCGAGCGGCAGCCCGGCCCGCAGCATGGCCACGGCCTGGACCGGCTTGACGGCCGAGCGCGGGTAGAAGGCGGCCTCGATGTCGCCGAGCTGGAACTGGACCTCGCCGTCGGCGCCGAGAACGACGACGGAGCCGTAGTGGATGCCCTCGACGATCCCGCCGCGTACGACGTGGGCGACGGGGGCGTGGAGGGGCGCACGGACGACGGGTGCGTCTGCGGGAGAGCTGCTGTTCATCACTGCCTGCATTTACGAGTCGGGATGGGCCGGGTCGCGGGTCACGCGCCGGCGCCGGTGGACTTGCGCGCCCTCGGGCCGCGGATGCCGTACGAGCCCGCGACCGGCGCTGCGACGATCAGCGGCGGACGGAGCACGGTGGTGCGTCCGGGGCCGTCGTCGGCGTACAGGGGGACCGGGACGCAGGCGGGGATCGCCGCCGTCACGTCTTCGGTCCGGGGGGAGCCCGGCGGCCGTTGGGCCGGCCGGACGGGCTCGCTCTTCCGGGTCTTCTGGCTCATCGCCGTCGAGCGCGGGACGCGGCGCCGGACCAGGGGCGCGTCCCGTCTTTCCGGTGGTGCTCGCTCACGCCTCGGCTCCGCCTTCCGTGGGGAGGTCCGTCCGCTGGGAACGCACGATGTCGGTGAGGGTGGTCTCGACGCGGTCCAGGTGGTGGCTCATGGCCTCCACCGCGTCGTGCTCGGAGCCGTCGGTCAGCGCCTCGACGATCGCCCGGTGCTCGCGGTTGGACTGCTCGCGGCGGCCGCCGAGCTCGTTGAGGAAGGCGGACTGGCGCGCCAGGGCGTCGCGGATCTCCTCGATGACCCGGCGGAAGACCGGGTTCTGGGCGGCCTCGGCCACGGCGAGGTGGAAGAGGGTGTCCATCGCGACCCACGCGGTGGTGTCCGTCTCCCGCTGCATGCGGTCGAGCAGGTGGGACAGGTGGTCCAGGTTCTCCGGGGAGCGGCGCAGGGCGGCGTAGCCGGCGACCGGGATCTCGATGTGCCGGCGCACTTCGAGCAGGTCGCTGGCCGCGTAGTCGCCGAAGGTGGGGTCCTCGACCGCGCTCGCGACGACGAAGGTGCCCTTGCCGGTCCGGGACACGGTGAGGCCCATCGTCTGCAGCGCGCGCAGCGCCTCGCGCAGCACGGGCCGGGACACCTCGAGGGTGCGGCACAGCTCGGCCTCGGAGGGCAGCTTGTCGCCGATGGCGTACTCGCCGCGTTCGATGGCGCCGCGGAGGTGGCCGAGGACCGCTTCCATGGCGCTCACGCGCCGCGGCCCCGGACCACCTGTCTGGCTGTCTGACAGGTTCACGGGAGCGATCCTGCGGGTTGCGGGCGAGAACTGTCAAGGCGCGGCCGCCGGAAAGACGACAGTCGAGGCGTGGCCGCCGGAAAGACGGCACGGGGTGCGGCGCCCGGTCGCGGGCGTCCGCACCCCGTGGGTGGGCAGGCGGGTTCGCTCAGGCGTTGAGCGTGCCCGTGGCGAGCAGGCCGAGCAGGCCGACGCCGATGACGATCCGGTAGATCACGAAGGCGTTGAAGGAGTGCTTGGCGACGAACCTCAGCAGCCAGGCGATGGAGGCGTAGGCGACGACGAAGGACACGATCGTGCCGACGGCCAGCGGGGCGGCGCCCACGCCCGCGCCGAGGGCGTCCTTCAGCTCGTAGATGCCGGCGCCGGTCAGGGCCGGGATGCCGAGGAAGAACGAGAGGCGGGTGGCGGCGACGCGGTCCAGGTCCAGGATGAGCGCGGTGGACATGGTGGCGCCGGAGCGGGAGAAGCCGGGGAAGAGCAGGGCGAGGATCTGGGAGCAGCCGACCCACATGGCGTCCTTGAAGGACGTGTCGTCCTCACCGCGCTTGTGGCGGCCCATCTGGTCCGCGCACCACATCACGACGGAACCGGCGATCAGCGAACCGGCGACCACCCACAGCGAGGCCAGCGGGCCTTCGATCAGGGGCTTCGCGGCCAGACCGACGAGGACGATCGGCACCGTGGCGGCGATCACCCACCACGCGAACTTGTAGTCGTGGTGGTAGCGCTCCTCACGGTTGGTGAGTCCACGGAACCATGCGGAGACGATCCGCTTGATGTCCTTGAAGAAGTACACGAGCACGGCGGCGATGGCGCCGACCTGAATGACGGCGGAGAACCCGACGACGGACTTGTCGTCGACGGGGATGTTCATGAGCCCCTCGGTGATCTTGAGGTGGCCGGTGGAGGACACCGGGAGGAACTCGGTCACCCCCTCGACTACTCCGAGGACGACGGCCTGACCGACGGAGATGGCGCTCATGGAATCCAGTTCTGAGGAGAGTTGGTCGACAGTGCTGTAGAGAATTCTTACTATGCCGGGCCGTACGGCACGCACCTAGGCCCAGAGAGCGCCGGCGAGCGAGACACCGGCGAACGCCGCCGCGAGCCCGACGACCACGCTCGCGACGACGTTCACGGCAGCGTAGAGGCCGGCGCCGGCCTCGGTCAGCCGCAGGGTCTCGTAGGAGAAGGTGGAGTACGTGGTCAGGGCCCCGCAGAGCCCCGTGCCGAGCAGGAGTTGCAGGTGGGGACCGGCGGCTCCGGCTGAGGCGGCACCGGTGAGCAGCCCGAGGATCAGGCATCCCGTGACGTTCACCACGAAGGTGCCCCACGGGAAGAGCGAGTCGTGGCGGGCCTGCACGGCACGGTCGGTGAGATACCTCAGGGGTGCGCCGACCATGGCCCCCAGGACGACCAGAAGCCAGTTCACGACGAGCTCTTACCCTTCGGTTCGGCCGTACCGGGCTTCGGCCCCGCCGTGCGGCCGACGTACCGGACGACCTCGCACTCCTCCAGGGTCACGAGCCCCTCGCCGACCAGTTCGTCGAGCTGGGGCAGGAACGCCCGTACCCGCTCCTCGGTGTCGACGACGACCACCGCGACCGGCAGGTCCTCGCTCAGGGACAGCAGCCGGGAGGTGTGGATGCGGGAGGAGGCGCCGAAGCCCTCGATGCCCCGGAAGACGCTGGCCCCGGCGAGTCCGGCGGCGTGCGCGCGGTGCACGATCTCGGAGTAGAGGGGCTTGTGGTGCCAGGTGTCGTCCTCGCCGATGTAGACGGTCAGCCTGAGGGCCCGGCCGGTGAGTGAGGTCATGGCAGCCTCCTGGTCAGCACCCGGCGGGCGGCGACCGAGGCCAGCCAGACCGCCGCGAGGGCCGCGACGAGCGTCGCGGCGAGGTAGGCCAGCCCGATTCCGGGGCGGCCTGCACCGACGAGCCTGCGGATGTCGACGGCGTAGGTGGAGAAGGTGGTGAAGCCGCCGAGGACACCGGTGCCGAAGAACGGGCGGATGAGCCGGTGGGCGGCCCACACGTCGGTGATCAGCACCATGAGCACGCCGATCACGGCGCAGCCGACGACATTGGTCCAGAACGTCGCCCAGGGGAAGCCGCCGGTCGGCGTGGGCAAGGCGAGCGTGAGTCCGTAGCGGGCGCACGCGCCGACGGCGCCGCCGATCGCTACCACCGCGACGACGGGTGCCTGGGCGCGCCACTCGGGCCGCCGGCGCGGTGCGGGGCGGACGCGGAGGCTCTCGGCTTCCGGGGCTGTCATGCTCGTACGTCTCCTGTTCGGCCCTGCCCCCGCTGGGTGATCACGGCCGGGCACCAGCGTACCGCCGGGTCAGCCGCCGTCGGGCCGCGCGCAGACCGCGACGCCCGGCTCCAGGAGACTGCCGAGGACCAGGTGAGCGCCGGTCGCGCAGACGCTGGTGACCATGCGGAAGCCGGAGCGGCGGCGGGTGAGGTGGTGGACGGTCCGGCCCTCGTCGTCGAGGGCCAGCACCCCGATCGTCCCGGAGGGCCGGTACGGCGCGTGCAGGGCGGTTCGGGCGGCGGCGCGGCGGACGGCGTGCGGGCCGCGGTGCAGGAGGTCCAGCGGGGGGACGCGCGGGCTCGGCAGGGCGACCCAGATCGGGCCGTCGGGGCGCTCGCGCCAGAGGTTGTCCGGCATGCCCGGCAGGGTGGCGAAGAGGTCGGCGTGTCCGGCGCGGGGTCCGGTGAGGTGGTAGCGGGTGAGGCGGCAGGCGCCGGTCTCGGCGATCACCAGGAAGGAGCCGTCGGCGCTCGGGACCAGGCCGTTGGCGAACTGCAGCCCCTCCAGGAGCACTTCGGGCTCCCCGCCCTCGGGCGCGAGACGGAGCAGGCGCCCCGTGCCGGTGTGTTCGGCGATGTCGCCGATCCACTGGTCGAGGGTGTAACGACGGCTGGAGACCGTGAAGTACACGGTGCCGTCGGGCAGCGCGACGACGTTGCTGCAGAAGCGCAGGGGCTTCCCCGCCGCCGAGTCCGCGAGGACGCGGACGGCGCCGTCGCCGAGGTCGACCCGCAGCAGACCGCGTTCGGCGTCGCACACCAACAGGCCGCCGTCCGGCAGGAGTTCGAGCCCGAGGGGACGGCCGCCGGTCTCGGCCACGACCTCGGTGCGGACGGTGTCCGGGTCACCGAGGTGGCGGATGCGCAGCACCCGGCCGTCCGCCACACCGGTCAGCACCCGGCCCTGCGGGTCGGCCACCACGTCCTCGGGGCCGACGGCACCCAGGGAGACGTAGTGGAGCGGAACGAGTGCCGTGGGTCGGTCCATGCGCGGGGCCCCTTCGCCGTCGGATCGGCCCATCCTGACAGCTCACCACCCCTTCTCGAAGAGGCGGGTGACCTCGGCCACACGGATGTCGTCGCGCCGGTAGTAGGTGCGGCAGCGGACCCGCCGGGCGCGCAGCACGCCGAGGCGGGTGAGGAAGTCCAGGTGGGCGAGGGCGGTACGGCGGGGCACGCCGAGCTTGGCGGCGACGGCCCGTGCGGTGACGCCGGTCCCGGCGGGATCGCGGTGACGGGACGCCGGGAAGTGGGCCGCCGGATCCTTGAGCCACTCCAGGATGGTCCGGCGCACCCGCCCCGAGGGAGTTCCCCTCATCCGTCCGCCCTCCGTCCCAGGCGATTTCGTCCGCAGTGCCCCCACTGTGGCGCGGGCGCGGCCGTCGCGTCCGGAACTCGGCAACCGTTGTCCGGTACCGAACGGCCGTGCGACCGAGGAGCGTGCCCGCGGCCCCGGAATCACGGCGGGGACCCGGCCGCTGCTCGCGGGCGGGCCCGTCGCCGGTGGCCGAACCACGCCATGGGGGCCGTGCCAGGCCGCCGGGTGCCCGCTGCTCCGTCGTGGCCGGTCGCGCAGTTCCCTGCTCGCGGTGCCGTCGTACATGACGGACGTCCGGCATGCGCCGGAGCCGGCCGGCCTCGCGCTCGCGGGGGTCGTGATCGCGGTGGTGGGCGCGTTGGCGCCCGCCCGGCGCGCGGCCCGCCTCACCGTCGCGGAGGTGCTGCACAGCGAGTGAGGGCGCCGCCGGGGAGTCCGCCGCAACCGGTCAGGATCCGAGAAGCCGCGGCGGGCCCCCGGGCCCTAGCGTGGAGTGCACCGACGGAGAGGCCCGTCGGGACACGCACCTCACAAGGAGAGTCCCATGACCGCCGGCGTGCAGACGATCATCTATCCCGTCAAGGACCCGCAGCAGGCCAAGGCCCTGTTCACCGCGCTGCTGGGCGTCGAGCCGTTCGTCGACGAGCCGTACTACATCGGCTTCAAGGCCGGTGGTCAGGACGTCGGCCTCGATCCGAACGGTCATGCCCAGGGCCTGACCGGGCCGGTGCCGTTCTGGCACGTCACCGATCTGCGGGAGCGGCTGGCGGCCCTGCTGGAGGCGGGCGCCGAAGTGGTCCAGGACGTGCGGGACGTCGGCAACGGCAGGCTCGTCGCCTCCGTGAAGGACGCCGACGGCAACCTGGTCGGCCTCCTCCAGGACCCGGCTGCCTGAGCCCCTGCTCGTCCCTCTTCACCCGCACTAGTTGCACACTCAACGACTGGCCGGATCGGTGCTACGGTGCGGGTATGGCAGTGAAGACGGCCGACGCCCGCCTCGAGGAGCGGTGGCGCGGCATTCTGGCGGTGCACGCACACACGACGTGCGAGATAGACCGGGCGCTGCATCCGTACGGGCTGGGGGCCAGCGACTTCGAGGTGCTGGACATCCTGGCCGTCGAGTCGCCCCGGAAGGGCGACCAGTGCCGGGTGCAGAACCTGGTGGGGCGGGTCCATCTCAGCCAGAGCGCGCTGTCCCGGCTGATCGGCCGGCTGGAGAAGGACGGTCTCGTGGAGCGCTCGGTGTGCGCGGAGGACCGGCGCGGGGTGTGGGTCGCCCTCACCCGCAAGGGCCGCGATCTGCACGCCGAGGTGCTGCCGCTGCAACGCGAGGTCCTGGAGCGGATGCTCACGGGTCAGGAACGCTAGTGCTGCGACCGGAAAGGTCCACCGGCTCGCGACGCCCGGCACGGCACTAGAGCACCAGCTCGGTCCCGTCCGGCATGACCTCGATGCCCTCCTCGGCGATCCGCGCGCGTGCCGGTGAGGCGGGGTCGAGCAGCGGGTTGGCGTGGTCGAGGTGGGTGTAGATCCGGCGGGCGCCCAGGTGACGGGCCAGCGGATCGAGGGTGCCATCCAGGCCGGTGACCGGCAGGTGGCCCACGGACGGCCGTCCGGCGCCGGACCGCGGAGGCGCGCCCGTCTCGTCGGTGGCGTAGAAGGTGCCGTCCAGCAGCACGCAGTCGGCCTCGGCGCACAGCTCGTCCAGGGCCGGGACCCACTCGCCGACGCCCGGCGCGTACACCAGCACGCCGCCGCTGGCCAGGTCTTCTATGCGGTACGCCGTCGCCCAGGGCCCGGCGGGCGCCGGCGGCCGCGCGGGGACGTACTCCGGGGCCTTCGTGCCCACCGGATGCGCGGTGACGACCAGTCCGCCCGACAGCACGAAGCCGCCCTCGGCCAGGCTGTCCGCCCATTCCCAGGGGGCGCAGCGGTCCAGGGCGGCGCGCGCCGGGGCGAGGGCGGCGCGGACCGGTTCGGCCGCGTACACCCGCAGGCCGGCCGTGCCCCGCAACTCGGCCAGGCCGGTGACGTGGTCGGCCTCGGCGTCGGTCAGCAGTACGCCCCGCAGCGGGGTGTTCCGGGTCCCGGGTTTCGGCCGCAGGGCCGCGGTGGCGGCGAGCTGGGCGCGCAGGTCGGGCGAGGCGTTCAGCAGCCACCAGTCGCGGCCGTTGCCGGTGACGGCGGCGCACTCCCGGGTCCGGGAGGACAGCCGGCCGTCCCGGGCGGCCGTGCACAGCTCGCAGGCGCAGTTCCACCGCGGGAAGCCGCCGCCGGCGGCGGTGCCCAGCAGGACGACCCTCACGACCATCGGCTCCTTCACACTCGCCGGACCAGTCTCCCGCTGGGATCTTCCCTGCACGAGGGCGGGTGACTACTCCGTGGCGGGGGGCAGTTCCGGCCGTCCTCCGTCGGGACGCCGGTCCACGGGCCGCTGTGGCGGGATCGGGGCGCAGGGGAAGTCGCGGGGTCCGGTCCACAGGGCGGGCACGGCGTCGCAGATGCGGCACAGCTCGTAGGCGACCGACTCGTAGTTGACCCGCCAGCCCCGGAACTGCGGCCAGGCGTCCTTGGTGCTGCGCTCCGTCCGGAATCCGGCCGATTCCATCATCGCCACGGCCGCGTCGAACTCGGCGAAGGTGAGCTGGACGGGGGCGTCGGGCGAGGGGTCGGCGTCGAAGGGGATGCGCAGGACGCGGGCGATGTCGCGCAGGGCGCTGAAGCCGGCCCGTAGCACCAGGCGGGCCTCGGGCGGCGCGGTCCGCGGGTCCAGGGAGAGCTGGAGCGCCGCCGCGTCCATCACCGCGACCAGGCCCACCAGCCAGCTGCGGTGCGGACGCGGCGAGCGGAAGGTCAGCAGGATCGGGTACGTGGAGTGGCTCTCGCCCATGTCCGCGGCGAGCCGTTCCCAGGAGCGGTACAGCTCGGGCAGCGCGGTCTCGGTGTCGACCAGCCACTGCCGGGCGAGGATCTCCGGGCCCCAGGCGGGCTCGCCCGCCCTGGCCTGGAGCAGGGTGACCTCCAGTTCACGGCGGTTGTAGGCGCTGTACAGGGTGGGCAGGTAGGCGATCTGCAGCGCGATCAGGACCGGTCCGGTGGCCGCGGCGATGAAGTCGAGCACCGACAGCTTCAACCGGGCGCCGCTGGCGAAACCGAGCGTGAACAGGCTGGAGCCGGCCTCCCGGAACGCGGTGGACCAGGACAGCGGGGACAGCGAGTACAGCAGGAACCCGAAGCCGATCAGGGCCCCGGCGAGCCAGGTGGCGAGCATGCCGATGAGCATCAGCGGGGCGAGCCATGTCTGCGCGCGGTCGATGGCGTCGTAGCCACCGCGGGACGTCGTGAGCCTCAGCAGCCGGCGCAGCATCCACCACAGGCGGAAGACCAGCCCGGAGTAGAGGCCCCGGGGCACCACGAGACTGCGCAGGATGCTGCTCAGCACGAGGGCGAGGAGCAGCGCCCCTGCCGCGCCGGCGATGAATTGCATGGGCCCATTTTCCCGCCCGTGGGGCGGGGTGATCGGTTTGGGCGCGGCTGCGGGGCGTCGTGGTGGTCCGCGCCCACCACGGCGGGGCCGCATGCCGATGCGGCCCCGCTCCCTGAGGGGCGCCGGTCAGCGGGCCAGCAGCGTGCGCACCCCTTGCGACGTGAGCGTCAGGGCGTGGGTGGAGCTGCCGTCGATGGCGAGGGAGAGGTCCTCGTCGGGCCACTGGGAGGCGAGCGCCCCGAGCGGGATGAGGCGGTAGCGGGAGATGAAGGGCAGCAGTTCGGCCATCTCGCCCTCGGTGGTGAACACGGGGACGACCGGGTCGCCGCCGGGCTGTTCGAGGACGGGCAGGGAAACCGTCGTGGCGTCGGCGCCCTCGCCGTCGACCGCGTCGTCCGGCACCGGGACGAGCACGTCGCTGTGGGCGAGGGTGTCCAGAGCGGTCTGATCCTCGGCGTTCACGGTCAGCGCGTCCAGCGCCTGCTGGGCCGCCGTCGGCCGGATGTCGTGTGCGGGTGTCTCCATGGCAGATCCCCAGGTAGCGGTGGTCGTACGGGCCACCCGGACGGGCTGCCCGGGCGTGCTCCCGCCTCGCGTACCCGGTGGTGCCCGGGGCATGCGTGCCGATCGGGGGGAGGTCCGGTGGCGGGGCCGTGGCCGGCCGGGCTGGACCTCTACCGGGGGCGGGCCGCACCTGAGCCGGGTCAGCCGAAGGCGAGGTGCAGCCGGACGTGCTCGGGGTCGTACAGGCCGACGACGTGCTCGACGAAGCCGCCGTCGGCCGCGCGGCTGGTGCGCCGCGTCTCGAGGAACCACTCCCCCGGCGCGTGCCGCAGCAGCTCCGCCTCGCGCGCGTCGAGCCGCCGCCCGGACAACCGCTCCTCGCCGTGGTCGGGCCGCAGTCCCGCGCGCCGCAGCACCTCGCTGACCGGCTCCGCGCCGAGGCCCCGGCCGGGCAGCTCGCGGATCGCGGGCACCGGCGGCAGGAAGCTGCGCTCGTACGACGTCACGGTGCCGTCCGCGGTCAGCTCGCGGGTCTGCTGCAGGTACACGAACGTGTCGTCGTCCAGGCCGAGTCGGGCGGCGAGGGCGCGGTCGTGGATCTCGTGCACGGCGAGCGTGCGCACCCTGCTGTCCGCGGCCGGCACGCTCAGCGCGCGGGCCCAGCCGAGCCGTTCGTCCGGCGGGCGGCCGTCGAAGACGACGTAGGAGCCCTTGCCGCTGCGGGTGGCGATCAGGCCCTCCTCGGTCAGCTCGGCCAGGGCCGCCCGGACGGTCGTACGGCTCACGCCGAACCGCTGGGCGAGGGTGTGCTCGCCGGGCAGCCGCTCCCCCGCCGGGCGGCGGCCGGCGCGGATCTCCTCGGCCAGGAGGCGGCTGATCCGCTGGTGCTTGAGCGGGACGCCGGTCACGGGCCGTCCTCCGCGAGCAGACCGGCGACGGTGGTGACCCGGACCAGCGGCCGGTACAGCTCCATGACCCGCAGGGCCCTGAGATGGGAGTCGTCGTCCGCGCCGGCGCAGGCGTCCGCCACGACCAGCACCTCGGTGCCGGCGTCGGCGGCGGCCAGGGCGGTGGACAGCACACAGCAGTCGGTGCTGACTCCGGCCAGGGCCAGACGGCCGTCCGGGCCGACGCGGTCGGCGAGTTCCGGGGTCCACTTGCCGAAGGTGGTGGTGTCCACGACGTGTCCGGCCAGACCGGCGAACTCGTCGGTGAGGTCCCACAGCCGGGCGTCCGGGGGCTGGAGGGCGAACGGCCACCGGCCGTAGTGGGCACGCCAGGCGCCGGCCGGCTTCCGGGGGGCGAGGAAGCGGGTGAAGACGACGCGGCCGGCGAAGGCCGGCAGCAGACGGTGCACGCCCGCTGCCGCGTCGGCGTACCGGGGCGCGGCCCAGGGGCTCGCCGGGTCGGCGAGCACACACTGCATGTCTATGACGGCGAGCAGCCCGGTGTTCATGCGTTGAGCACCCCCGCGTCCGGCGCCGCGCCCGGCGCCAGGGCCTCCTGCGCGCGCACCCGGCCCGGGCCGGGCAGCAGGGAGCCGAGGAAGGCGATCGCGAGGGCGGCCAGGACGCCCAGGTTGGCGTACGCCCAGGCGCCCGTCTTCCCGCCGAGGCCGAGCGGCTGCAGGAGGTAGCCCTGCCAGGTCAGCCAGCGCGCGGCGGTGTCGGTGACCAGGCCCCAGCCGACGGCCGTGGCGGCGACGGTGAGGACCAGGGGCACCAGGGGCACGTCGCCGTAGCGGCCGGCCGGTCGGTACAGGTCGCCCTCGTCGTAGTCGCGGCGGCGCAGGGCGAGGTCGGCGAGCATGACGCCCGACCAGGCCGCTATGGGCACGCCGAGCGTGGTGAGGATGCCGAGGAACTGACCGAGGAAGTCGCCGGCGAAGAACACGATGTAGACCGAGCCGGCGATCATCAGACAGCCGTCGAGGAACGCGGCGAGATAGCGCGGCACGCGCACCCCGGCGGAGAGCAGGGCGAGGCCCGAGGAGTAGATGTCGAGGACTGCGCCGCCCACCAGGCCGAGGACGGCGACCACGGCGAACGGCACCAGGAACCAGGTGGGCAGGATCGTCGTCAGCGCGCCGATCGGGTCGTCGGCGATGGCCCTGCTGAGCTTCGGGGAGGAGCCGGCCAGCAGCAGGCCGAAGACCAGCAGGAGCACGGGGGCCAGGGAGCCGCCGAAGGTCGTCCAGCCGATCACGCCCCGGCTGGAGGAACTCCGGGGCAGATAGCGGGAGTAGTCGGCGGCGGCGTTGACCCAGCCGAGGCCGAAGCCGGCCATCGTGAACACCAGGGCGCCGATGAACTGCTGCGGGGTGCCGCCCGGGACGGCGCTGACCGTGCTCCAGTGGACGTGGTCCGCGACGAGGCCGATGTAGACGAGCGTGAGCAGGCCCGTGACGAGGGTGATGGCGGTCTGCAGCCGCATGATCAGGTCGAAGCCCATGACCCCGGCGACGACTGTCAGCGCGGCCACCACCATCAGGGCGACCACCTTGGTCTCGGTGCCGCCGCCCCAGCCGAGCCTGGTGAAGACGGTCGCGGTGGCCAGGGTGGCGAGCGAGATGAGGACGGTCTCCCAGCCGACGGTCAGTATCCAGGAGATCACCGAGGGCAGCCGGTTGCCGCGCACCCCGTACGCGGCCCGGCTGAGCACCATGGTGGGCGCCGAGCCGCGCTTCCCGGCGACCGCGACGAAGCCGCACAGCAGGAACGAGAGGACGATGCCGAGCGCGCCCGCGGCGAGCGCCTGCCAGAAGGAGATGCCGAAGCCGAGCGTGAACGCGCCGTAGCCCAGTCCGAGGACGGAGACGTTCGCCCCGAACCAGGGCCAGAACAGCATGCGCGGGGTGCCCTTGCGGTCCGCGTCCCCGATCACGTCCAGCCCGTGCGTCTCCACGGGGATCGGGAGGGCGGCGGATCTGCCGTCGGTGCTGCCGAGGGGGTCCTGCGGATGCGTCATCGCGACCTACCTGTCCAGACGTGTCCAGTCACGCTAGGTCGCGGTTACGCAGAGCGTCAAGGACGGCACGCGCTGTGCGGCCGCCGCCGTCCCGTCAGCGGTCGAACTCCTCCTGGATCGATGTCCTCGGTTCTTCCCTGAGGTGCTGGGAGAGTCCGGGCTTGCCGCCGTGGCGCACCCGTTCGGCGCGCCGCGGGGCGGCGTTCGGGCCGAGGTCCGGGTCCACCCGGACCGACCTCGCCACCTGCTCGCGGCCCGCGTACTCCTCGGCGGGGATGCCCCGCAGCACCTTGACCACCTCGTCCGGCGCGCCCGCCTCGCGCGCGGCCGTGACCAGCCGGTCCCTGCCGGCCGGGTACGTCACACCGTTCAGCGCGGCCAGTACCTCGGGGACGCTGGTGTGTGCCGTGCTCATGCCGTCTCCCTCATCCGTCGCCGTCACCGGCGTCCTCCTCGCCGCTCTCCTCGTCCGGGTCGGCACCCTCCGCCTGGGACGGGGTCGTGCGGAGCGGCTGCTCCGCCCCGACCTCGTCCGGCTCCGCCTCGCCCTCGGCCTGGGAGGGGGTGGTGTACTCGCTCATGTGGGCCTCCCGCCCGCCTTCCGTGGCTGTTGCGCGGCCCCCGAGTACCCGTTCCGTCACGCGTCCCACGAGCGGCCGGAACGCGTGAATCCGCTTCCGTGGGAGGGGTACCTGACCGGTCCGGCGCAGCATGCGGCGCCGGCGAACAGACCGAGCACCCCCCTCACCGCCTGGAGGAGCCATGGCGGGTATCAGGCCCCCTGATCTGCAGAAAGCCCTGTCCGGCGCGGAGTACCCGGCCAACTCGGACCAGCTCCGCAAGGTCGCCGAGCACAACCACGCGTCCAGGGAGATCACCGAGCGCATCTCCCACCTCGGGAAAAAGGAGTTCCAGAACCCCGCCGAGGTGAGCAAGGCCGTCTTCCGGAACGAGTGACCGGGCGACACCCACGGGCGCGGGGGGGGGGGGGGCGGGGGGAGGGGCGCGGGGGGGGCG
>NZ_JBSGDB010000164.1:0-17512 GCF_053602155.1 Streptomyces sp. NPDC004561 | reverse complement strand
GGGCACACCGCCCGACCGCAACTCGGCCTCCCTCTCCCGGTAGTCGAGGGTGAAGGGGCTGGGCAGGCAGCGGGTCGCGTGGCCGGGCGCGGTCTCCAGCAGGGCGGTGGTGGCGGCGGTGAGGACCTGCCGCTGGAAGAGCGGCCGGATGGCGCCGTGGGCGACGGCCTCCTCGGTGAACAGGTAGGCGGTGCCCATCAGGACGCCGATCGCGGCTCCCCGGTCGGTGAGCGGTGCGGCCAGGGCGGCGACCATCGCCGCGGAGCGCTCGTCGTGGACGCCGCCCGCGAAGAACACCTCCAGCTGCCGTGCCGTCCCGTCGGGGGCGTCGGCCAGGAAGTCCTCCAGGACGGCGAGTTGGGCCTCCCACAGCGGGAAGGAGGCCCGGGGTCCGACGTGCCCGCCGCACTCGGATCCCTCGAAGACGAACCTGCGCGTGCCGGCCTCCAGGAACTGCCCCAGCAGACCCGGTGAGGGCACGTGCAGGAAGGTGCGGATCCCGGCCCGCTCCAGCGCCTCGGCCTGGGCGGGCCGCCCGCCCGCGATGATCGCGTGCGTGGGGCGCAGCTCCCGTACGGCGTCCAGCTGGGCGTTTCTCGTGCCCTCGGGCGCGAAGCCCAGCACGCCCACGCCCCAAGGCCGGCCATCGAGGACGGCCCGCGCCTCGGTCAGCATCGCCCGGGTCCGGGCACCGTCGGCCAGGGCCAGCGCCAGGAAGGGCAGCGCCCCGTCCCCGGCGACGGCGGCGGCGAACCCCGCCTGATCACTGACCCGGGTCATCGGCCCCTGCGCCACCGGCAACCGCGTCCCGAGCGCCCGGCTCATGGCCGCCCCGGCCCGCAACGCCCGCCCGGGCCCGGGACCGACGGCGCCGAGACCTGGTGCCGCGACGCCGCCGCCGGATATGGGCTCCGGCTCCCGGTCCGTGCCACTGCCGCCCGGGACGGGACCAGTCCCGGCGCCCTCCCCCTCGGCTGGTTCGGCCGGTGCCTCCTCCGTGAGCGCCTGCCCTACCGCCGCCGAGAGCTCGCGCAGCACACCGCGTACGTCGCCCCACCGGTCGGCGAACCGGGCGGCGAGGAAGCCGTCCTGGCCGACGGGGAGCAGGTGACGGCGAAGGTCCCCGGCGCCCAGGAGGGCGGCGACCGCCTCGGGATCGCCGGCGGGGGGCTGTGGCGCGTCGGGTCCGCGCCGCCGCAGGACCCGGTGGCCGCCCAGCACCACCGTCTCGGAGCCGTCCAGGGACCGCAGCGCCGCCCGGACCGCCTCGGGCAGCCGTGACTCGGGCAGCAGGGCCAACTGGCTGTCGAGGACGACTCCGGCGGCCCCGCCCGCGACGGCGGCCGCGGCGGTTCGCGGGCCGATGCCGCCGCAGGCCCAGACGGGCGTTCCGCGCAACTCCTCGTCGGCCAGCAGTTGTTGCAGCAGGACGAAGGTGCTCAGCTCGCCGACCCGGCCGCCGCTCTCGCCGCCCCGGGCGATCAGCCCGTGGGCTCCGCAACGCACGGCTGCCCGGGCCTGTCCGAGGTCGGTGACCTCGGACAGCACCCGGTACTCGGCGGACAGTTCGGCAGTGCTCCACGGCGCGTCCCGGGCGAGGACGACGGTGTCGGGGGCGCCGCCGAGTTCCGACGGGGAGAGGGCGCAGCGCCCGGTGACCCGTACGCCGAACGGTCCCGGCGCGGTCCGACCGAGACGGGCCAGTTCCTCGCGGGATCTTCGGTCGCCGGTGCCGAGGTCGAGGACCCCGAGTCCGCCGGCACCGGAGGCGGCCGCGGCGAGGCCTGCGTCGGGTTCTCCGAAGGGGGTGATGCACAGGATCAGATCGTGGGCGCGCACAAGCGAGGTCATGAGGCTCCGACACAGGCGAGAGAAGCACGGTGGGGGGTTTGTGCTGCGGGACTCTCTGGTGCGAGGGCACCGGAAACTAGCGAGGGCTTACTCACGGGTCAATAACGTCGCGCCCTTTTCGCGTGCCGTGGCCGTGATTCGGCCAGGCCACCGAATTCCCCGCAAGCATCGCGAAAACCGGCGTTTCCCGGCACCGGCCAAAACTGCGGGCCCCCTGGGAGCGCACATCACACCGTCACAAGCCGCTCAAAGCGTCCGGCCGCTTCACCGCGCACTCATCCGCCCGCAATGCGCCGGGACAACGAGACCGCGTCTGTAAATTCCGCATGACTTCGGCCCCGTGGCTCGAAACACGGCCCGCCCGGTCGCCTGTCCTCCGGGACGCGGCGGGGCCGCCTCGCCGAGGCGGCCCCGCGCATGTCAGCCGAGCAGCGAGCCGACGGCCGGCGGCACGGAGGCGGCGGTGCGGGCGACGGGCGAGCCGAGCGTGCCGGCGGCCCGCCGGACGAGGTGACGCGCCGCGTCCACCGCCCGCCCCGCGGCCCCGGCCGCCGCGCGCCCGGGCGGCAGCCGATCGCCGGGTGCGGCGACCTGGGCGACGCGTGTCTCGCCGTACTCGCCGGGCGACCGGCCCTCCCGCCCCGAACCGCCGGACGAGGAGCCGTCCTCGCCCCGTTGCCCGGGCGCCTTCCCGGCTCCCCCGCCCGGGGATCCCGGCGCGTCGGGTGCCGCCGTGGGGCTGGGCTGTCCGCCCTCGTCCGGCTCCAGCACCCACCGCTGGGCCGCCGCACCGTCCCGGTCCGCCACCTCGACCTCCGCGGAGGAGCCGTCGGACCCCTGGGCGAGGGCGAGCCCCTTGTGCCCGCGGAGCAGGATCTCGCCGTGCAGGGTGAGGTCGTACGACACCTCCCCGGCATGGACGAGGCAGCCGTCCAGCAACACGCTCTTCGAGCCGGGGTCGGCGGCGAGACAGAGGGTGGGGTCGGCGGCGCTGCGCAGGAGTCCGTCGTCCTGGTACGACCACTGCTGCGAGGCGGTGGACGAGCACACCGCGAGCCGGACAGCCGCGCCGGCGGTGATCCGGCCGCCGCGCACGTCCAGGCAGCGGCCGGAGGCGAGGGAGCGCAGGCCGCCGTGGGCGATCTCGACGGGCTCGCCGGCGGACGCGGCGGAGGGGGAGGTGGCGTGCCGTCGGCCGGTGCCGTGCGGGTGGGTGGTGTGGCCGGCGGGGGCGCCCCAGGCGGCGCCGGGCACGGGGACACCGCCGTCGTCGGACCAGGTCCGGGCCACGAGCACGGTGGCGAGCAGGGCGAGCGTGGTGAGCCCGACACCGATGACCAGGCCCTTGCGGCGCGGCCCCACCGGTCCGGTGCGGTGCCGCCTCTCCGGTCCGGTGCGGTGCCGGCCGCCGGCCACCCCGTGCGCGGCCTCCGGCGCGGGCGGCGGCCATTCCTCGACGATGCCGCGGCCCGGGCGTGAGTCCAGGTAGCGGCGGGCGCCCCAGCCGAGCACGGCCTCGGCGAGCAGCAGGCCCAATCCGTCCTCGAAACGCCCGAGTTGCTCGGCGGCGAGGCGGCAGTGACGACAGGCCGCCAGATGCCGTCGCACGTCCGGCAGCAGATCGCCGCCACGGCGCAGGGGGACGTCGAGGAGGCGGTTGTGGAGGCGGCATTCCCGGGAGGGCGCGAGTTCCCGGTGGGCGCGTACGCAGCCCGCGCGGAATTGCTCGCGGGCCTGCTCCAGGGCGGCCGTCGCGGTGACCGCGTCGACCCCCAGCAGACCAGCGGGTATGTTTATGGGCTCCGCCTCGACCTCGGTGTGCCAGAGAAGGCATTGCGAGGCGCCGGGAAGGGAATGGAAAGCGCGTTCGGCGAGCAGGAGCCTTTCCGGCGTACGGGCGTTTGTCGCGCGCAGACCGCGGCCGCCGGTTGTTTTGCGCAATTCCGGCAGCGCGATGCAGGCCGCGTCGTCCGCGGCCCAGTCGCGGACGATGTCGCGGACGGCCACCAGCAGTTGCGGGCACAGGGCTCCACCGGCGACTCCGCGCGCCGCGCGGCCGAGCACCTCGTGGAACGCGGCCACGGCCACCAGTTGGGCGGTGGACCCGGCCGCGGCCAGGCAGACGACGGCGTGGTCACGGGTGGCCGGCCAGTGCCGGGCCAGCAGCAGGGAGACGGCGTGATGGCGGGCGGCGTCGGGGCCGCTCAGCCGGGCGAGGAGAGCACGGTCGGACTCGCCGGTCGGACCGGGGTGGGGTGGGTGCGGCGGGCGTGGGGGGTGGGGGGACTGCACGGAACCATTTCCTTTCCGGGCGCGGGAGGCATGCGAAATGGCGTCTGTCGGAAAGCGGTGCCTGATGGTGCGTACCTGATGGGCCGGCCGAGCCGCGCGACGCCGGCCATTGCCCTCCCGCGGGGAAGGCTCACTTTCGCACACGCGCCTCAGAGGAAACAAGAAGTTCGATTGACTCGACGTCACCGTCGGCCAATTAAACAAAGGTTACCGGCGGTATCCAGATGTACGTGCGACTCAGTGGTCGCCGGCGGGTCAACTCATGTACGGAAAGAACGGGATGACACCCAGGAGTTGATGGCGGCCGGTGCCATGCACGGCGTGATGCTCGACGGCCTGCGCCACGACACCGGCGACAGGGCCGGCCATCTGCGGGCGGCGGTCCCCCGGAGCCTCACCCCCGGACTCACCCGTCGACTCGGGGAGTTCACAACAGGGCTGGAGGACGGCGCGACCGGCGTCCAGGAGCGGCGGCCGGCCGCGCGAGGCGGACAGCGGTGGGGTGGCGCATGAGGGAGGAGGAGCCGGGCCGGCCCCTCCTCGGACAGCGACTCAGCTGTTCGGACGCAGCGTCCAGACGACGGTCATCTCGCCCGTCACGGCACCGTCCGCGCGCCGGATCTCGATCGACACCGGGAACTCGGGGCGCTGCCCCGCGTCCAGTTCGGCGACGACCTCGGCGGCCGGCCGGCCCAGGGTCGCGGTCGCGGTGACGGCGCCCATCGCCAGCTTCCTGTAGGCGATCTCGGCACGCACGGCGAGGGGCACCGCGCGTGAGAGTTGGTCCCCGAAGGCGGCCAGCACGATGGCACCGCTGGCCGACTCCCCGAGCGTGAACATCGCGCCGGCGTGCGGCCCGCCCACGTGGTTGTGGTACTCGCCCTGGTCCGGCAGGGACACGACGGCCTGGTCCGGAGTCGTCTCCAGGAAATCCAGGTTCAGCGTCCGGGCCATGGGCACGGTGGCGGCGAGCATCTCGCCGATCGACATCTGGTCTGCGCTCATGACCGACATGTTACTCACGGGTAGCAGATGCTGGCCAGACTCCCTGCCAGGCAGAGCGGCAGCGCTCCCGCGCGCTTCTCCCCCGTTTCGCTACGACCCTGACGAGGACCGGTGACCGAAACGTGTCCGTGGCCGCACTAGGGTTACTGGCCATGTGGCCAGATCAGCAGCCGCCAGGGGGCGCGCAGAACCCGCAGCAGAACCCGTATCAGCAGCCGGGTTACCAGCAGCAGAATCCGTATCAGCAGTCCGGATACCAGCAGTATCCGCAGGCCGGTCCGTACGGGCAGCAGCCGCAGTGGGGTCAGCAGCCCCCCACCGTGCCGATGTCCCAGCCGCCGAAGGGCGGTGGCGACCGCACCAAGCTGATCGCGGTCATCGCGGCCGCAGCGGTCGTGGTCGCCGCCGGAGTGACCGGCTTCCTGGTCCTCGGCGGCTCGAAGGACGACAAGGCGGACAACGGCAAGGGCGGGCAGCACAAGAGCCAGTCGCCGGCGCAGTCGCCCACGGCCTCCTCGTCCACGACCGACAACCCGCGCGCCGCCGGCACCGAGAAGCCGACCGTCGCGGGCTGGAAGGTCGTGGTGAACCCCAAGTGGGGCATCGCCTACGACGTGCCCGCCGCCTGGGCCGTGCAGTCCCCCACCCTCGAGATCGGGTTCGAGGACCGCAAGTCCAGCGACTCCAAGCCCCTCATCATCATGTCGGGCACGGCCGAGGACCAGCCCAAGTGGTGCAGCTCGGACGACAACAAGGACGGCCGGGTCGACGACACTCCGCTGGCGGTCGTGGGCAGCAAGGGTGCCAGCGGCGCCAAGAACACGGACCAGATCGCGGTCAACACCCCGGCCTGGTGGGTCTACGGCGGCTACACCCAGCCGGACAAGAAGAGCATCACCTACGACAAGAAGGCCACTCCCTTCAAGACCGCGTCCGGCATCCAGGGCAGCTACGCCTGGGCCCGGTCGTCCGGCACCCCCAGCAAGGGCAAGTGCGCGAGCGACGGCAAGGCGCTCACGTTCGGCTTCCAGAACTCGGTGCACGACTACGTCTCGTTCAGCTTCTACGGGGCCAAAGGCGTGAAGGACGAGGTCTCCGAGGCGACGGTCATGAAGATCCTCAGCACGGTCCGGCTGCACGGCACGCCGACGAACGACTGACGCGGGACCGGGAGGCGACCCGGACTCCCAGGGGGCGTCTCACCCGCACCGGGTGAGGCGCCCCGGCTTTTGTCGCGGGCAGGCTGATCCGGTGGGAGGGAATCCGACGTCCGGGGCAGTGATGGAGAAACGACAATGAGCCAGCAGATGTACCTGGCGTACGACTACCCGTTGCTCAGCGCCTTCTGGACCATGCTGTGGTTCGCACTGTGGATCCTGTGGTTCTTCCTGCTGTTCAGGATCGTCCTCGACATCTTCCGCGATGACGATCTCGGCGGTTGGAGCAAGGCGGGCTGGCTGACGTTCGTCGTCGTACTGCCGTTCCTCGGTGTCCTGGTCTACCTCATCGCCCGCGGCAAGGACATGGGCCGGCGCGAGGTGGAACAGGCGAGGGCGCAGCAGAGGGAGTTCGACGCCTACGTCCGCGAGACGGCGGGCGCCGGGCGGCCCAGCAGCGCCGACGATCTGGCCAGGCTCTCGCAGATGCGCGCCCACGGCGACATCACCGAGGAGGAGTTCGCCCGCGCCAAGCAACTCGTCCTGAGCGGCAACCGCGAGAGAGTGTGAGGACCGGTGGCGTGGAACCGGCGGCCGGGCTCGGGACGCCCGCGGCCTGGGCCCGGCTGGCGCTCCTCGCCCTGCTGGGCAGCGTGCTCGCGCTGCTCGTCACCGCCGGGCTGAGAGGTCTGCTCTGGGTGGTGATCGCCGTGGCGGGCGTGGCCCTGACGGCCGCCGGGCTCTGGTGGGCGCTCGCGCACTCCGGGCTCGTACGGGCCCTGGGAACCCTTCTGGTGGTGTTCGTCCCGCTCGCGGTCCTGGCCCTCTTCGCCGCGCACGGCATGCTGGCGCCCGCCTGCCTCTCCCTCGGCCTCTGGGTGCTCTCGCTGACGGCCGCCCGCATCGCGACGGCTCCCGCGGTCCGTGCCGGCGGGGGCGGCGGTACGCCCCGGCCGGTGGCGGCCCCGCGGCATCCGTGGGTGGTGATGAACCCGCGCTCCGGCGGCGGCAAGGTGGACCGCTTCCAGCTTGCCGCGCGGGCGGAGGCGGCGGGCGCCCGGGTCGTCGTGCTGGATCCGGCGCGGCACCAGGACGTGGCGGAACTGGCCCGGCGCGCGGTGGCCGAAGGAGCGGATCTGCTGGGTGTGGCCGGCGGGGACGGCACCCAGGCTCTGGTCGCCGAGGTCGCGGCCAGGCACGACGTGCCCTTCGTGGTGGTCCCGGCGGGGACGCGCAACCACTTCGCGCTCGATCTCGGGCTCGACCGCGACGACCCGGCGGCCGCCATCGAGGCGTTCACGGACGCCGTCGAGTTCCGCGTCGACCTGGGGTTCGCGGCCGACCGGGTGTTCGTCAACAACGCCTCCTTCGGGACCTACGCGGAAGTGGTGGCCGATCCCGCCTACCGGGACGAGAAGGTGCGCAC
The DNA here is from genome assembly GCF_053602155.1 of Streptomyces sp. NPDC004561. Taxonomy (NCBI): domain Bacteria; kingdom Bacillati; phylum Actinomycetota; class Actinomycetes; order Kitasatosporales; family Streptomycetaceae; genus Streptomyces; species Streptomyces sp. NPDC004561. Next base: position 9,781 of record NZ_JBSGDB010000164.1, on the reverse strand, counting down.
GACGCTGCATGCCCTGCCCGTCCTCCTCGGCCCCGGCGCGCCGCGGCTGCGGGCGCGCGCGGGGCGGACGTGCGCCGAGGGTCTGCAGGCCGTGCTCGTCAGCAACAACCCGTACCGGCCCGTCGTCGACTCGGCCCATCCCGGGCTGCGGGAACGCCTGGACTCCGGGCGGCTGGGCGCGCTGTGCGTCCGCATCGACAACTCCGCGCAGGCGGCCCGGCTCCCGGCCCGGCTGCTGCGTCGCCGCAGATCGCCGTCGGTGACGCGGCTGACGGCACGCGAGGTGGTCGTGGAGGCCGACGCGGACACCGTTCCGGCCGGCATCGACGGGGAGTCCGTCGTACTGGCCGCTCCGGTGACCTGCCGGGTGGCCCCCGGTGCGCTGCGTGTCCGTGTCCCGCTCCACCGGCCGGGCACGCCGCCGAACCGGCCTCCGGCCGACTGGCGGCGGGTGATGCTGCTGGCCCTGGCCCCCGCCGCCCGGCAGCGCACCCCGGCGGCGCGCTGACCGGCGCGGTGACTCACCGGTGGTCGGCCCGGGAGGGCGGGGCCGGGATCCAGTCGGCGCCGGTCCCGCGGCGGAAGGCGCCGACGGCGGCCTCGATCGTGGGGAAGAAGTGGCCGGGGTCGACGGTCCGGGTGAGCCCGTAACGCTCGATCTTCCGCCGGACCGGGTCCTTGAGCTCGGCGAACACCAGATGGACCTGTTCGGCGTCGAGGGTCTCGTCGAGTTCCTCCAGGACGTCGGAGGCGGTGGTGTCCACGTCGGTCATCGGCTCCGCCGCGATCACGATCCAGCTGGGCGCGGGCTCGGTCCGGGCCAGCCGCAGCACCTCGTCCCGGAAGGTCCTGGCGTTGGCGAAGAACAGCGGCGCGTCGAACCGGTAGAGCACCAGCCCGGGCAGCCGCTCCGCGTGGGGGTAGGAGCGGATGTCGTGGAAGCCCTCCAGGCCCGGCACCCGGCCGAGCACGGTCGCGTACGGCCACCAGGCGCGCCGGAAGACGTTGAGCACCGACAGGCCGACGGCGATCGCGATGCCCGGCAGGACGCCCAGCAGCGCCACGCCCGCGAAGGCGGCCAGGGACAGCAGGAACTCGGCGCGACGCTGCCGCCACAGCCGTACGGTCCCCGGCACATCGGCCAGTGACAGCGACGCGGTGATCACGACGGCGGCGAGTGCGGGCTGGGGCAGATCGCGGAACAGGCCCGGGAGCAGCACCAGCATCAGTGTGATCAGTACGGCGCCGACGACCCCGGTGAGCTGCGTCCTCGCGCCGGCCCGTTCGGCCACCGCGGTGCGGGAGCCGCTCGTGCTGACGGGAAAGCCCTGGAAGAACCCCGCCGCGAGGTTGGCGGCGCCGATTCCGGCCATCTCCTGGTTGCCGCGGACCTCCTGCCCGGAGCGGGCGGCGAAGGCGGAGGCGTTGGAGATCGTGTCGGCCAGGGAGACGAGGGCGATGCCCAGGGCGCCGCCGGCCAGCGGCGCCAGGTCGTCGAGCCGGACGTGGGGCAGGGTGAGGGGCGGGAAACCCTCGGGCAGCACGCCCACGAGGCCCACGCCGTGCGCGCCCAGGTCGAAGACGGTGGTGGCGGCGATGGCCAGCAGCACCATGACCAGGACCGCCGGGATCCTCGGCCGCAGCCGCTGGAGCACCAGGATCACCGCGATGCCGGCGACTCCCACGGCGGCCGCGGCGGGCACCACGGCACCGGCGGCCAGCTTCTCGACGAGGCCCGCGCACTCCTCCACCAGGCTGCCCGCCTCGACCTTGAAGCCGAGCAGCTTCGGCAGCTGGCCGATCAGGATGGTCAGCGCCAGGCCGTTCATGTAGCCGGTCATCGTGGGCTTGGAGAGCAGGTCGGCGATGAACCCGAGTCTCGCCGCCGACGCCAGGAGCATCACGACGGCGACCATGATCGCGAGCGTCGAGGCCAGCGCGACCGCGCGGGCCGGATCGCCGCCCGAGACCAGCAGCGGCAGCACGGTGGCGGCGATCATTGGGCCCAGCGAGGAGTCGGGGCCGAGCACCAGGATCTTCGAGGGGCCGAACACCGCGTAGGCGAGCAGGCACAGGACGGAGGTGTACAGGCCGGTGATCGGCGGCAGGCCCGCGAGTTCCGCGTACGCCATGCCCTGCGGCACCAGCAGTGTGGTCAGGACGATCCCGGCGACCAGGTCCTTCGTCAGCCACTCACGCCGGTACGACGCCAGCGCGCGGACCCCGGGTACGGCCCGCACCCTGCGGCCCGCCCCGCCCGCGTGCAGGTGACCGCCGTTCATGGGCCGTCCTTCCCGTGTGACCGCTCGGGCCGCCGGACGGCGTCACCTCCGGACGGAGGGCGCGCCGGTCCAGCGGACGAGGAACTTGCCCAGTTCCCACAGCGCCAGCAGCGCGAGCGGCGGCAGCAGCGTCCAGCCGAACTCCGCCAGGTCCAGGCGGGTCGTGCCGAGCAGCCGGCGGAAGCCGTCCAGCTGGGTCACCAGCACCGCGAGAGCGAACTCGACGAGCATGGCCCAGTTCATCTGCTTGCTGTCGAAGCTGGCGGTGGTGAGCACGGTGTCCGTCTCGCTGCGGCACTCCAGCGCGGCCACGATCAGGCAGAGCGCGAAGGTGGTGAAGGCCATCGACTGGCCCACCGCCACGCTGCCGTAGCGCGTCTCGCCGAGCTTGATCAGGACGAGCAGGGCGATGGTGATCACCAGGCCGGAGAGCCCGACCGTGATCATCACGCTCGTGGTCAGCACGGGTGTGCCGCGGGGCCGCGGCCGGCGGGCCATGAGCCCGGGGCTCTGCCGGTCGAAGCCGAGCGCGAAGCCGAAGGCCGCGTTGACGAAGAAGTGGATCCACAGCACCTGGGCCGGGGTGAAGGGTTCTCCGGCGGCGATGTCGAACAGCGTCGCGCCGAGGAACGTCAGCACGAAGACCACGAGAAGGACGAGCACGAAGCGGATGTACTTGGTGAGGTTGTCGTAGATCTTGCGGCCCTGCTCGACGGCGAAGACGATCGTGGCGAAGTTGTCGTCGGTCAGCACCATGCGTCCGGCGTTCTTGGCGACCTCGGTGCCGGAGCCCATGGCGATCCCGACGTCGGCCGCCTTGATCGCGGGCGCGTCGTTGACGCCGTCGCCGGTCATGGCCACCACCCGGCCCCGCTTCTTCAGGGTGTCGGCGAGCAGCACCTTGTGCTCCGGGGCGACCCGGCCGACGACGCCGATGCCGTCGATCCGGGCGAGCCGCTCCTCCTCCGGGAGGGCGGCGAAGTCCGCGCCGAGCACGGCCTCCCCCTCGATCCCGAGCTGCTTCGCGATGGCCGCGCCGGTGACGACGTCGTCGCCGGTCACCATCCGCACCCTGATGTGCGCGGCCTGCGCGTCCGCCACCGCGGCGCGCGACTCGGGACGCGGCGGGTCGACCATCCCGACCAGGCTCGTCATCTGCAGCTCGGTGACATGGCGGAGCAGGTCGCCCTCGGGATCGAAGGTGTCCGGGTCGAGGTCGCGTTGCGCGGCGGCCATCACCCGCAGGCCCTCCCGGCCCATGCGCTCGACATGCTCCTGCGCCCGCCCCCGCAGGACGTCGTCCCACGGGACCGAGGTGCCCTGCGACAGTGCGGTGGCGGCCCGCGCCATCATCGCGGGCGCGGCCCCCTTCACGAAGCAGCGCACGACCGGCCGGCCCGTGGCGTCCGTGGCCGCGTTGAAGGTGGCCATCAGCTTGTACGAGGGGTCGAAGGGCAGCGTGGCCAGCCTCGGCAGCCGGGCCCGGGTGGCGTCGATGTCCAGTCCCGCCTTGTGGCCGAGCACCAGCAGGGCGCCCTCCGTGGGATCGCCGACCACCTCGCCGTTCACCAGGCGCGCGTCGTTGGCGACCAGGTAGGGCAGGATCGCGCTCTCCATGTCCGGCGCGCTGCCGACCGCGTGATGGATCCTCCCCTCGAGGCTGTAACCGGTGCCGGAGACGGTGTACCGGTCGCCCGGATCGATCACTTCCACGGCGGTCATCTGGTTCATGGTGAGCGTGCCGGTCTTGTCGGAGTTGATCGCCGAGGTGAATCCCAGCGACTCCACCGACGGCAGGTCCTTCACGATCGCCTCGCGCCGCGCCAGGTCGACGGCGCCGATGGACAGGATCGTCTGCGTCACGGTCGGCAAGGCCTCCGGGATGGCGGCGATGGCCAGCGAGACGGCGCTCACGAACAGCGCGTCCCACGCCGTGCCCCGGCTGCGCCCCAGAACGAACATCACGATCATCGTCAGTCCGGCCGTGCCCGTGATCCACAGGGTGAGCCGGTCCATCTCCTGGGCCAGTGGCGAGGCCTCGCGGGGCGTGGACGACAACATGCCGGAGATGCGCCCGAGTTCGGTACCGGCACCGGTGGCCGTGACAATCACCGTGCCGCTGCCGTGGGTGACGGGCGTGTTCATGAACGCCATGTTCCGGCGGTCGCCGGGCGGCAGGTCCGTTCCGGTCAGCGTCCCGGCCTCCTTCACCGCCGGCACGCTCTCCCCGGTCAGCGCCGACTCGTCGATCTGCAGCGCACTGGCCGTGACGATCCGGCCGTCGGCCGGCACCTCGTCCCCGGCCGCGATCAGCACCACGTCGCCTACGACGACCTCCTCGGCCGGGATCTCGGACTCCGTGCCGTCCCTGCGCACCCGGGCGGTGGCCTTCAGCATCGACTTGAGCGCGTTCATGGCGCTCTCGGCCTTGCCCTCCTGCCGCATCCCGGCGACGGCGTTGACGACCGTCAGGAAGAGCAGCAGCACGCCGGTGCTCCACTCCTTGATCACGAGGGACACCACGGCGGCACTCACCAGGACCAGTTGCATGTAACTGCGGTACTGGGCCAGAAAGCGGCGCCAGCCGGGCACGGGCCGCTCCTCCGGCAGCGCGTTCGGGCCGTCCACGCGGAGCAGCTCCGCGGCCCGGGCCGTGGACAGTCCCGTGGCCGGGTCCACGCCGAAGGCGGCGGCCACGTCCTCCGGGGGGAGCGAGTACCACGTCCGGCTGTCCGCTGCGCCCCCGTGCGGGGTGTCTGTCTGCGCGGTCATGGATGGTGCCTCCGTTCGAGCCCGCCGGCCTGTGATCGGCTGCCCGCGCGTCGCGTCCCGTTCAGCGCCGGGGCTGGAAGGGACGGAGCAGGTCACGGCCCGGCTGGACCATGCCGTAGCTGCTCTCCGGCACTTCGTGCCACGCCCCGGGGAGGTCGCCGAGCGGCTCGGACACGACCAGGCGCGTCTCGTCCGAGATCTCGCGCAGGAAGGAGGCGTCCGGATGGAGCGCGCGCAGGGAGTCGACCCTGGAGCTGAAGTACAGCGACCGTGAGGAGCCCTCGCTGGAGTAACGGAAGGCCCACAGCCGCTCACCGTCGGCCACCGCGACGGTCATCTGCAGGGGGTGCGGCACGCCGTGCCGTTCGCCCGTCTCCTCGACCAGGCCGGCCATGCGCTCCACGGCACCGGGCGGATCCTCCGTGAGGCCGAACGTGAGGGCCAGGAAGAACATGAGCTCGGAGTCGGTGGAACCCTCGATGTCGCTGTACAGGGCCGGATCGACGGCCAGGGCGAGGTCACGTCTGAGCCGGTGGAAGTCGTTGATCATTCCGTTGTGCATCCACAGCCAGCGATCCCTCCGGAAGGGATGGCAGTTGGTCTGCTGCACGGCCGTTCCGGTGGTGGCCCTGATGTGGGCGAAGAACAGGCCCGAGCGCACGTGGTGGGCGACCTCCTGGAGGTTCCGGTTGTTCCAGGCCGGGCCGATGTCCCGCAGCACCGCCGGCGTGATCAGGTCCGGTGTGTACCAGCCCACCCCGAATCCGTCGCCGTTGGTCGTCTCCACCCCCAGGCGGGAGTGCAGACTCTGGTCGATCAGGTTGTGCTGGGGCTTGAACAGGACCTGGCTGAGCAGGACGGGCGTGCCCGAGTAGGCGATCCAGCGACACATGTGCGAACCCACCTCCCTCCGGTGGAGGACGGCGACTTGTGACGCGGACCGGGAGGATCGTTTCCGCCGCTGCACTGATGGCGGGTCCAAGTAGCCGGGCGGCGCGGCCGGACATCGCGAAGAAAGCTGCGGAAGCTGTCCGTCCGAGCCACTACAAGTATGGTCTGCGCGGCTGACCACGGCACGCCCAGCAGGCTGAGGCGAGCGCGGGGGCCATGAGGGGGCGCCCTTGGGGACGGCGCCGCCCTCGCCCGCATCGGCCAGCCGTCACACCGGCGCTGTCCGCCCCGGACGCCGCGTCCCGGGCCCGCCGTACCGCTGTGCAGGGTCGCCGCGAACCGGCCCGGGTCGGCCGGGACCGGTCAGCCGATGCCGAACGCCCCGCCCGGGGGCACCGGCGACGGCACGGCGTCCGCCTCCTCGACCGGCCGCGCGGAACCGGTGAACTCCCTTACCGATGACCCGTGTTCGACACGCGCCGGGAAGGCGTCCGCGGCGACCCGGCGGGCCAGCGCGGCGACGTCGAGCGGCCGGTGCGAGGCAACGAGCACCGCGTTGCCGAACCGCCGGCCGCGCAGCACCGCAGGCTCGGCGATCAGCGCCAGCTCCTCGAAGACCGTGGCGAACGTGGCCAGTTGGGACCGCAGGAAGGCGAACGGCGCCCCGTCGGCGAGGTTGGCCAGATAGACCCCGCCGGGCCGCAGGACCCGCTCGGCCTCGCGGGCGTAGGCGAGCGTGGTGAGGTGGGCGGGCACCCGGGAACCGCCGAACACGTCCCCGATCAGCACGTCGGCGATGTCGTCCGGCGCGGCCTCCAGCCAGGCCCGGGCATCGGCGGCGTGCAGCCTGACACCCGAGCCCTCCGGCAGCGGCAGGTACTCGTCGACCAGTTCCAGCAGCCCCCGGTCGGCCTCGACGACGTCCTGCCGGGAGCCGGGCCGGGTCGCGGCCACGTACCGGGGCAACGTGAACGCGCCCCCGCCCAGGTGCACCACGTCCAGCGCCTCGCCGGCCTCCCCCACCGTGTCCAGCACATGCCCCAGCCGCCGCGTGTACTCGAACTCCAGGTACGTCGGCTCGTCCAGATCCACGTAGGACTGCGGCGCCCCGTCGACCGTCAGCAGCCAGGCCCGCTCCCGGTCGACGTCGGGCATCAGCTTGGCGGTCCCGTGGTCGGTGACACGGGTGACGGGTATCGATTCGCTCACCCGTCCATTGTGAGCGACCCCGACCCTCGCGGGCACGGGGCGGCATCGACATCCGGCGCCCTCGCAGGGGCGACCGCAACCCCCGCGGGCGCGTGGCCCGGTACGGCGCACGGCTCCGGCACATGAGGGCGGCCGAACCGGCCGTCCTCACGCACGCCTCCTCACTCCACGGCGATCACGGTCCCCGCCCCCACGGTCCTGCCGCCCTCACGGACGGCGAACCCGAGGCCCGGCTCCAACGGCACCTCCCGCCCCAGCTCGACGGTCATCTCCACCGTCTCCCCGGGCCGGGCGACGACCGCCTCGCCGAGGTCGATGTCGCCGACCACGTCCGCGGTGCGGATGTAGAACTGGGGCCGGTAGCCGCTGACGACCGGCGTCGTACGGCCCCCCTCGCGCCCGGACAGGACGTACACGCGCGCCGAGAACCGCCGGGCGGGCACCACGCTCCCCGGCGCCGCCACGACATGGCCGCGCCGTACGGCGTCCCGCGGCACCCCCCGCAGCAGCAGCGCCACGTTGTCCCCGGCCTGGGCCTCCTGCATCGGCCTGCCGAAGGTCTCGAGTCCGGTGACCACGGTCTCGATCTCCGCGCCGAGCACGCAGACACGGTCCCCGAGGCGGAGCGTCCCGCGCTCGACGGCCCCGGTGACGACCGTGCCCCGGCCGGTGATGGTGAGCACGTTCTCCACCGGCAGCAGGAACGGCGCGTCGAGATACCGCTCGGGCATCGGCACGTACGTGTCCACTGCGTCGAGCAGCGCCTCCACGGACGCCGTCCAGCGAGGGTCGCCCTCCAGGGCGCGGAGCCCCGAGACCCGTACGACGGGCACGGAGTCGCCCGGGTAGCCCTGGGCGGTGAGCAGGTCGCGGACCTCCAGCTCGACCAGGTCGGTCAGCTCCTCGTCGCCCGCGTCGGCCTTGTTGAGCGCGACGACGATGTGGTCGACGCCCACCTGACGGGCGAGCAGCACGTGCTCGGCGGTCTGCGGCATGATCCCGTCGAGCGCGGAGACGACGAGGATCGCCCCGTCGAGCTGCGCGGCGCCGGTGACCATGTTCTTGACGTAGTCGGCGTGGCCCGGCATGTCCACGTGGGCGTAGTGCCGGGTGTCGGTCTCGTACTCGACGTGCGCGATGTTGATGGTGATGCCGCGGGCGGCCTCCTCGGGGGCGCGGTCGATCCGGTCGAACGGCACGAAGGTGCCGGTGCCGCGCTCGGCGAGGACCTTGGTGATGGCGGCGGTGAGCGTGGTCTTGCCGTGGTCGACATGACCCATGGTGCCGATGTTCAGGTGCGGCTTGGTGCGCACGTAGGCCGTTTTGGACATGGCTGTACCTCGAAGCCTCTGCTGTCGTACGGGAATGCGGGACCCCAGGGGACTGGCCGACCCTCCCCCTGCGGGGTCCGCCGGACGATCCGGAGAGGGTCAGCTTCGGGCGCCGTCGACAGCGGCCAGGAGAGCGGGAACGGCAGCCTTCGGCGCATCCGCGACTGCGGATGCCGCGACGAGGAAGGCGTACCGGAACATGCCGTCGATCATCGCCGACGGCCCGTCCGGCGTCGAATGGTTTTCCGCGCGGGCGAGTTCAGGCCCCGATGTTCTTCAGCGCCTCGCGGACGGTCAGCGGAGCGAACCGGCCCCGCTCCCGCGCCAGGAAGGTCCGTACGGCCTCGGGGTCGGTCTTGGCGTACTCGCGCAGGCTCCAGCCGATGGCCTTGCGGATGAAGAAGTCCGGGTGGCCGGACTGGCGCAGGCAGTACGCGAACAGCCGCTCCTGGTCGGTGTGTTCCTTGTAGCGCAGCTGGTGCAGCAGCGCGGTACGGGCCACCCAGAGGTTCTCGTCCACGATCCACCGGTCCATGTCGGCCGCCAGCGCCGGGTCGGCGGCGACCAGGGCGCCCACGACGTGCGCGGCGAGCAGGTCGACGGTGTCCCACCAGGGGACCGTGGTGACGAGGCGGCGCACCACCGGCAGGAAACCCGAGGAGCAGCGGCTCGCGTACCGGCGCAGGTAGTCGACGGCGAAGTAGTGGTACTCGCGCTCGGGCAGCGCCCAGCAGCGCAGGGCGAGCGCGGTGCAGTCGGTCTCGTCGGGGCGCGGCGCGCCGGCCAGCACGGTCCGGGACAGCGCCCGGCGGTCCGGGGTCGGGATGCCGAGGAAGGGCGCGACGTCCTTCATGTACGCCCGCATGGCCGCGGCCCGCTCGGGGTCGGCGGCGGCACCGTACACGGCCGTCAGCCGCTCCAGCAGGGCCTCGGCGAGAGCACTGCGAGGCATCTCCGACGGCGCCGGCTCCGTGACGGTCATGAGACGTACCCTACGGCGATCACACACATAGGTCGGTTAGTGTCACCGGATGCCCGATGCCACCAACCGCTCCGGGGGCACCGCGACGATCTCTCCCCCGGCCGTCGTCGCGGAGTCGGCCGGATCCGCGCTCGTGTCCCTTCCGTCCCTGCCCGGCACGGGGTTCGCTGCTCGCTGTACGCGGGCGCTGCGGTCCCCGTACGCCAGACTGGCGCTGTTTCCCGGGTGTCGATGATGCTGGCCGTCCTGGAGCAGCGTGGCAGGATCAGCGCGCTCGGCAAGCGGGACATCTACTCGGCGACGGTCGGCGGCGT
>NZ_JBSGDB010000163.1:0-17562 GCF_053602155.1 Streptomyces sp. NPDC004561 | reverse complement strand
GGACCCTCCGTCAGGAGGGTCCGGGCTCCCGGCATTTCGGGCCGCAACAGGGTGTCCGTCCTTTGCCGCAGTGTCGGTCGCTCGAACGAGTTACGTGCCGCGCCGGTAAGGTCTCCATCTCATAGCGTGATCGTATGAACCACACTCCGCGGACCCGCACCGTCGTCGGCTGCGCCCTGCTGGTGACCGCCCTCGGCGCGGGCGTCACCGCCTGCGGTTCGGACGGCAACCCCCTGTCGGCCAAGCCGTACGACGCAGCGGATCTGATCTCCTTCAGCGGCCCCACAGAGGCGGGGAAGCGGGCCGACCCGGACAAGCCCCTGGAGGTCACCGTCAAGGACGAGGGGCGCATCACCGACGTCACCGCCCAGGACTCCACAGGGCGCTACGTGGCGGGCGAACTCGCCGCCGACGGCAGCCGCTGGCACAGCACCTCCCCGCTGGCCGCCAGCGCCCACTACACGGTCACGGTGAGCACCGAGGACGACGACGGGGCGCCCGGCCGTAAGGTCCTCAGCTTCGACACCAGCAAGCCGGTCAGCCAGAAGCGACTCGACGTCACGTTCGGGCCGGACGCGGGCCAGTACGGCGTGGGGCAGCCCATCACCGCCCAACTCAGCCAGGAGGTCAAGGACAAGGCGCAGCGGGCCGTCGTGGAGCGCGCCCTGCGGGTGGACTCCGTACCGGCCGTGCAGGGCTCCTGGTACTGGGTGAGCGGCAAGGAACTCCACTACCGCCCCAAGGACTACTGGCCCACCCACGCCACCGTCCAGGTGCACAGCAACCTGGAGGGCGTCAAGGTCGGCGACCGGCTGCGGGGCGGCAGGACCAAGCCGCTGAAGATCACCACGGGGGAGCGGGTCGAGGCCATCACGGACGCGGCCGCGCACCAGCTGACGGTCTACGAGAACGGCAAGGTGCTCAACCAGATCCCGGTCACCACCGGCAAGCCCGGCTACGAGACCCGCAACGGCGTCAAGGTGGTCCTGGAGAAGCAGTACTTCGTACGTATGCGCGGCACGACGGTGGGTATCGCGGAGGGCAGCGCCGACTCCTACGACCTGCCGGTCTACTACGCCACGCGCGTCACCTGGTCGGGCGAGTACGTGCACGCCGCGCCCTGGTCCGTGGGCTCGCAGGGCTCCGCGAACGTCAGCCACGGCTGCACCGGCATGAGTACGTCCAACGCCGAGTGGTTCTTCGACCACATCCACCCGGGCGACATCGTCCGGGTCGTCAACTCCAACGGCGAGCCGATGGAGCCCTTCGGCAACGGCTTCGGCGACTGGAACGTCGACTGGAAGAAGTGGCGCACGGGCTCGGCCCTGAACAACGGCACACCGGACGGCCCCGCGCCCGCGGACGCGGTGAGGCTTCAGCCGACGGCGCTGTGAGCGCCTCGGGGGCGCGGGGAACCGCGCGATCGGCCCGCCGGCGGGCCGCGGTCGCGGACGAGACCCCGCGCCCCGGGCGCTCAGGCGTTCAGCAGCCGCTTCTGGCGCAGCAGGGAGGCCAGCGCGGAGGCGAACTCCACGGGGTCCACCGGCAGGGTCACCGCCGCGTCGGCCCGGCTCCACGTGGCCAGCCACGCGTCCTGGGGCCGGCCGATGAGCAGCAGCACCGGCGGGCAGTTGAACACCTCGTCCTTGATCTGCCGGCACACGCCCATGCCGCCCATGGGCACGGCCTCGCCGTCGAGCACGCACACGTCGATGCCGCCCCGGTCCAGCTCGCGCAGCACCGCCTCGGGCGTCGCGCACTCCAGGAACTCGACCTGGGGCACATCGGGAGCGGGCCGACGCCCTGCGGCCAGCCGTACTTGCTCGCGGGTGTTGGAGTCGTCGCTGTAGACCAGCACCGTGGCGGTCGGCTGCATTGTTCCTCCGGGACGTCGGCGTCGTACGGACAGGACGGGCGGGGCCGTTTGGGCGGATGTTACTCCCATGAACACCACGTCAGCACCGGTTCGGCGGGCAGCAACACTCCGAACGGCACCCCCCGGAGTGAGGGCGGGATAAGCGACCGACATAATGTCGGTCGTGGCGACAGCAACGACAGTAGAAACCGGGCACGCGCACCCGTCGGTCAACCGGCCGAACCTCACCAGCGTCGGAACCATCATCTGGCTGAGTTCCGAGCTGATGTTCTTCGCGGCCCTCTTCGCGATGTACTTCACCCTCCGGTCGGTGACCGGACCGGCTCACTGGAAGCACATGGCCTCAGCGCTCAATGTGCCTTTCTCCGCGACGAACACCACGATCCTGGTGCTCTCGTCGCTCACCTGCCAGCTCGGCGTCTTCGCTGCCGAGCGCGGCGATGTGAAGAAGCTCCGTGGCTGGTTCATCCTCACCTTCATCATGGGTGCGATCTTCATCGGCGGTCAGATCTACGAGTACACCTCGCTGGTGAGGGACGAGGGCATCTCGCTGTCCTCCGACCCGTACGGCTCGGTGTTCTACCTGACCACCGGCTTCCACGGCCTGCACGTGACGGGCGGCCTCATCGCCTTCCTGCTGGTCCTCGGCCGCACCTACGCGGCGAAGAGGTTCACCCACGAGCAGGCGACCGCCGCCATCGTCGTGTCCTACTACTGGCACTTCGTCGATGTCGTCTGGATCGGCCTCTTCGCCACGATCTACTTGATCAAGTAGCGGGGACCGCTCCCGCCAAGTCCAGAAGCACCGACGCAGAAGATCCTGACACCGGGGTAATCCGTGAAAAAGCTCTCCGCACGACGACGCCATCCGCTGGCGGCGGTCGTCGTCCTACTCCTCGCGCTGGCGGCCACTGGGGGGCTGTACGCCGCGTTCGCACCCGCGAGCAAGGCGCAGGCCGATGAAACCTCCCAGTCCCTGACCATCAACGAGGGCAAGAAGCTCTACGAGGTCGGCTGCGCCAGCTGCCACGGCACCGGTGGCCAGGGCTCCTCCGACGGCCCGAGCCTGGTCGGCGTGGGCGCCGCGGCGGTCGACTTCCAGGTCGGCACCGGCCGTATGCCGGCCGCGACCTCGCAGGGCGCCCAGGTCCCGCGCAAGAGGCCCGTCTACACGCAGGCCCAGATCGACCAGATCGCCGCGTTCGTCGCCTCGCTGGGCGCCGGCCCGAGTGTTCCGACCAAGGAGCAGTACGGTCCGGACGGCGCGGACATCGCCAAGGGTGGCGAGCTGTTCCGCACCAACTGCGCGCAGTGCCACAACTTCACCGGCAAGGGTGGCGCTCTCACCAACGGCAAGTACGCGCCCACGCTGGAGGGCGTCGACCCGAAGCACATCTACGAGGCCATGCAGACCGGCCCGCAGAGCATGCCGAACTTCCCCGACACCACGATGTCCTCGAAGAACAAGAAGGACATCATCGCGTACCTGCACGCGGTCGACAGCGACCAGACGACCAACCCCGGCGGTCTGGAACTGGGCGGCATCGGCCCGGTCAGTGAGGGTCTGTTCGCCTGGATCTTCGGCCTCGGCGCGCTGATCGCCGTCGCCGTCTGGGTCGCCGCTCGGACCGCAAAGGCCAAGAAGTCATGAGTAGCCAAGACATTCCAGAAGAGAACCTGCCCGCTGAGCAGGACCACGCGCACGGCGCGGTAGGGATCGCGGACGAGGAGAACCCGTTCGCCGACCCGGGGCTGCCGCCCCACGAGCACCGCATCCAGGACGTCGACGAGCGGGCCGCCCGGCGGTCCGAGCGCACGGTCGCCCTGCTGTTCACGGTGTCGATGCTGGCCACCCTCGGCTTCATCGCCTCGTACGTGACGATCCCGCACGAGAACAACATCTTCGTGTTCCCGATCGGGCACATCAGCGCGCTGAACTTCGCGCTGGGCCTGACCCTGGGCACGGCCCTGTTCTGCATCGGCGCGGGCGCGGTCCACTGGGCCCGCACCCTGATGTCCGACGTCGAGGTCGCCGACGAGCGTCACCCGATCGAGGCCTCCCCCGAGGTCCGCGCGAAGGTCCACGCGGACTTCCGCGAGGGCGCGAAGGAGTCGGCGCTCGGCCGCCGCAAGCTGATCCGCAACACGATGTTCGGCGCGCTGGCCCTGGTGCCGCTCTCCGGCGTCATGCTGCTGCGCGACCTCGGTCCGCTGCCCGGCACCTCGCTGCGCCACACCCTGTGGGCCAAGGGCAAGCGCCTGGTCAACATGAACACCAACCTGCCGCTGCGTCCCGAGGACGTCGGCGTCGGCTCCCTGACGTTCGCCAAGCCCGACGGCCTGGACGAGACGGACGAGGAGTTCCAGACGGAGATCGCCAAGGCGGCCCTGATGATCATCCGGCTGCAGCCGGACAACATCAAGGACAAGCGCGAGCTCGACTGGTCGCACCAGGGCATCGTCGCCTTCTCGAAGATCTGCACCCACGTCGGCTGCCCGATCTCCCTGTACGAGCAGCAGACGCACCACGTGCTGTGCCCGTGCCACCAGTCCACCTTCGACCTCTCCGACGGTGCCCGAGTCATCTTCGGCCCCGCGGGCCACGCCCTGCCGCAGCTGCGCATCGGTGTGGACAGTGAGGGTTACCTCCAGGCGCTCGGCGACTTCGAGGAGCCCGTCGGTCCTGCATTCTGGGAGCGCGGATGAGTACTGCAGCGAACGAAACGCCCCGCTCTCGCGGGAAGGCCCCGGCCGGCGAGCGTGTCGCCGACTGGGCCGACGGCCGACTCGGGATCTACTCCCTGGCCAAGTCCAACATGCGCAAGATCTTCCCCGACCACTGGTCGTTCATGTTGGGCGAAGTGTGCATGTACAGCTTCATCATCATCATCCTGACGGGTGTCTATCTGACGCTGTTCTTCCACCCGTCGATGAACGAGGTGGAGTACCACGGCAGCTATGTCCCGCTCCAGGGGCAGCTGATGTCCGAGGCGTTCAGCTCGACCCTGCACATCTCCTTCGACGTGCGCGGTGGTCTGCTCGTCCGGCAGATCCACCACTGGGCCGCGCTGATCTTCCTCGCCGGCATGTTCGTGCACATGATGCGCGTGTTCTTCACCGGCGCGTTCCGCAAGCCGCGTGAGATCAACTGGCTGTTCGGCTTCCTGCTGTTCGTCCTCGGCATGTTCACCGGCTTCACCGGTTACTCGCTGCCGGACGACCTGCTCTCCGGCACCGGTGTCCGCTTCATGGAGGGCGCGATCCTGTCCGTGCCGATCGTCGGCACGTACCTGTCGTTCTTCCTCTTCGGCGGTCAGTTCCCCGGCCACGACTTCGTCGCCCGGTTCTACTCGATCCACATCCTGCTGCTGCCGGGCATCATGCTCGGCCTGATGGTGGGCCACCTGATCCTGGTCTTCTACCACAAGCACACGCAGTTCGCGGGTCCGGGCAAGTCCAACAACAACGTCGTCGGCATGCCGCTGCTGCCGGTCTACATGGCCAAGGCCGGAGGCTTCTTCTTCCTGGTCTTCGGTGTCATCGCGGTTATCTCCGCCATCGCGCAGATCAACCCGATCTGGGCCATGGGTCCCTACCGTCCGGACCAGGTGTCCACCGGCGCGCAGCCCGACTGGTACATGGGCTTCTCCGAGGGCCTGATCCGCTTCATGCCGGGCTGGGAGATCAACTTCTGGGGTCACACGCTGGTCCTGGGCGTGTTCATCCCGCTGGTGATCTTCCCGCTGGTCCTGGTCGCGATCGCGGTCTACCCGTTCATCGAGGCCTGGGTCACCGGCGACAAGCGCGAGCACCACATCCTGGACCGCCCGCGCAACGCCCCGACGCGCACCGCCCTCGGTGTCGCCTGGATGACGGTGTACCTGACCCTGCTGATCGGTGGCGGCAACGACCTGTGGGCCACGCACCTCAACCTGTCGATCAACGCGGTCACCTGGTTCGTCCGGATCTTCGTCTTCGTCGGACCGGTCCTGATGTTCGTGCTCACCAAGCGGATCTGCCTCGGTCTGCAGCGCCGCGACCGCGACAAGGTGCTGCACGGCCGCGAGACCGGCATCATCAAGCGCCTGCCGCACGGTGAGTTCATCGAGGTGCACGAGCCGCTCAGCCAGGAGCAGCTGCACACGCTCACCGCGCACGAGCAGTACGAGCCGGCCGCGATCGGCCCGACGGTCGACGAGAACGGTGTCGAGCGCAAGGTGAAGGCCGGCGAGCGGCTGCGGGCGAGGGTGTCCAGCGCCTACTACGGCGAGGACAACCAGATCACGAAGCCGACCGTCGACGAGTACAAGGAGATCACGAGCGGCCACGGCCACCACTGATCCCCGCGTCGCCACGCCACGCTGAAGGGCCCCGTCCGGGTTACGGACGGGGCCCTTCGCCGTCCCCCGGGCTCGATAGGGTGGGAGCTGTTGAGACTCGCGTCCCGTGGTCCGGGACATCGAACCAGGAGCGGCTTATGAGCGCTGTGACCCCCGCTGGAGGCGACACCGCGGCGGGCCGCTCCTGGCCCGCTCTGCTGAACGGCCTGCTGGACGGACGCGACCTGTCCGCCGACGACACCGCCTGGGCGATGGACCTGATCATGCGCGGCGAGGCGACGGACGCGCAGATCGCCGGGTTCATGGTGGCGCTGCGGGCCAAGGGCGAGACGGTCGAGGAGATCTCCGGCCTCGTCCGCACGATGTACGAGCACGCGAACGTGATCGAGGTGCCGGGCCCGGCCGTCGACATCGTGGGCACCGGCGGCGACGGCGCCAGGACGGTGAACATCTCCACGATGTCCTCGATCGTGGTCGCGGGCACCGGTGTCAGGGTCGTCAAGCACGGCAACCGCGCCGCCTCCTCCGCCTCCGGCTCCTCCGACGTCCTGGAGAAGCTCGGGATCAACCTGAACCTGACCCCGAAGCGGGTCGCCGAGGTCGCCGAAGAGGCCGGCATCACCATCTGCTTCGCGGTGAAGTTCCACCCGTCGCTGCGTCATGTCGCCCCCGCGCGCGGCCAGTTGGGCATCCGGACCACGTTCAACGTGCTCGGTCCGCTGACCAACCCGGCCAAGGTGCGCGCCCAGGCGGTGGGCGTCGCCGACCCGCGGATGGCGCCCATCGTGGCCGGCGTCCTCGCCGAGCGCGGCAACTCCGCGCTGGTCTTCCGGGGCGACGACGGCCTGGACGAGCTGACGACCACCTCCACCTCCCGGGTCTGGGTGGTCCGGGACGGCAAGGTCGCCGAGGAGTCCTTCGACCCGCGCGACGCCGGGATCGAACTGGTCCCCGTGGCGGCCCTGCGCGGCGGTGACCCCGCGTACAACGCCGAGGTCGCCCGGCGCCTGCTGGACGGCGAACCGGGCCCCGTGCGGGACACCGTCCTGCTGAACGCGGCCGCGGCGCTGGTCGCCCTCGCGCCGGGCGACGCACCGCTCGCGGAGCAGCTGCGCACCGGCATGGCGAAGGCCGCGGAGTCGATCGACTCCGGCGCGGCCAAGCGGGCGCTGGAGCGGTGGGTGGCGGCCAGCAACGCCTAGTGCTGCGACCGGCGTCCCGCGATCCGGACTCGGGTTGCGGGGCGCCGATCACTTCACGTACGTTCCCGTATCAGGTCACGAGTGACAGTCATGAGGCCCCGGCCGACTGTCCGGCAACCCTCCGTCCGTGGCGGGGTGCCCCGGGTGAGGACCAGGCCGCAGGCAGCGAGGTCTGCGGCAAGCGCGGACCCCTCGCGAGACCAGGGGTCCTGGGTCGTCGAGGAGCCTTCCGTGAGCAAGCGAATGCGATAGGGCCGCCGAGCCCCGCCTCCGCACACCCTTCTTCTCTTCCTTCCGTACGCCCTGTGCCGTACGTCCTCACGGGAGTTCACCCATGTCTGTCTCCACCGTTGCCGCCGACCAGTCCGTTTGTGCCCCGCTGCCCGTTCTGGGCCGGGATGTCGCCGTCCCGCTCGTCACCGGTGGCGAGGTCACCTACGCGGCCCTCGACTACGCGGCCAGCGCCCCCGCCCTCCAGCGCGTATGGGACGACGTGGCGGCCTACGCCCCGTACTACGGCAGCGTCCACCGAGGCGCCGGCTACCTCTCCCAGCTCTCCACCGACCTGTTCGAGAACGCCCGCGCGACCGTGGCCGCGTTCCTCGGCTGCCGCGAGGACGACCAGGTGGTCTTCACCCGGTCGACGACCGACTCCCTGAACCTCCTGGCCCGCGCCCTGCCCGAGGGCTGCCAGGTCTTCGTCTTCGAGACCGAGCACCACGCCTCGCTGCTGCCCTGGCAGGACGCGAAGGTCACCTGCCTCGACGCCCCGCGCACCCCCCGGCAGGCCGTCACGACGCTGGAGCGGGCCCTCGCCGACCGCGACCCCCACGGCCCGGCCCTGGTGTGCGTCACCGGCGCCTCCAACGTCACCGGGGAGCTGTGGCCGGTGCGCGAGCTGGCCGCCGCCGCGCACGCCCACGGCGCCCGGATCGTCCTGGACGCCGCCCAGCTGGCCCCGCACCACCCGCTGGACGTGCGCGAGCTGGACGTCGACTGGGTCGCCTTCTCCGGCCACAAGCTGTACGCGCCCTTCGGCTCCGGCGTCCTGGCGGGCCGAGCCGACTGGCTGCGGGCGGCCGAGCCGTACCTCGCGGGCGGCGGCGCCAGCCGCAAGGTCACCCGGCGCCAGGACGGCGGGGTGGACGTGGAGTGGCACGAGAGCGCCGCCCGGCACGAGGCGGGCTCCCCGAACGTCATCGGCGCCCACTCCATCGCCTCCGCCTGCAAGGCGCTCACCGAGGCAGGCTGGGACACCCTCGTCGCCCGTGAGCGGCACCTGATCCGCACGGTCCGCGAGGGACTGGCCGAGGTGCCCGAGGTCCGGATCCTCTCCCTCTTCGGCGACGACGCCCCGCGCGTCGGGGTCATCTCCTTCGTCGTCGAGGGCTGGAACAGCTCCCACTTCGCCGCCGCCCTCTCCGCCGAGTACGGCATCGGCGTCCGCGACGGCCTCTTCTGCGCCCACCCCCTCGTCCGCACCCTCCTGGGCACCGACCCCCGGACCCAGGGCGAGTGCGGCGCCCCCGAGGCGGCGCCCGGCGAGAAGTCCCTCAACGCCATCCGCGTGAGCTTCGGCGCGGGCACGCCGGACGAGCACGTGCGGCGCTTCGTGGACGCCGTGAAGGAACTGGTGGCCGAGGGCGCGCAGTGGACGTACCGCACGGAGGACGGGCGCTGCGTCCCGGCGGTGTGAGCGGGTGAGCCCCCGGTGAGGCGGCCTTCAGACGGTCAGGAGTCCAGGCCGATCGCGAAGGCCGCCTCCAGGTCGTGCTGGGAGTAGGTGCGGAACGCGACGTGCGTGTCGGTGGCCTCGACCCCCGGGATCTTGCTGATCCGCCCCGGGATCACCTCGGCGAGGTCCTCGTGCTGCGACACCCTGACCATCGCGATCAGGTCGTAGGTACCGGTGACGGAGAAGACCTCGCTGATCGACTCCAGCGAAGCGATCTGCTCCGCGATCTCGGGAATCCGGTCCACGCTGGTCTTGATCAGAACGATCGCGGTGATCACGGCTGGTTCTCTCCCTCGGGGGCCTGAGCAGGGGCGGCTTTCACTCTAGTCGCCCGGCTTCCCACCACCGCCCCCTCGAGGCCGCCCTTCGGGCCCCTCCTCCTGTAGCGCGCCCAGGCGTAGGCGAAGCCCAGCCCGAACCCCACCAGGTGCGCCAGATAGGCCACCCCGGGCCCTTGTGCGGAGCGCCCCGCCGCCAGCCACTGCAGGGCCGCCCAGAACGGCAGCACGACCCACGCGGGGAACCGCAGCGGCAGGAAGAACAGGAACGGCAGAAGACTGGTGACGCGGGCGCGGGGGAACAGGTAGAGGAACGCTCCCAGAACCGCCGAGATCGCCCCGGACGCGCCCACCAGCGACTGCTCGGAGGTGGTGTTGGCGACCGCGTAGCCCAGGAGGGCCAGGTAGCCGCAGCCGACGTAGAAGAAGGTGAACTCCACCCGGCCCATCCGCTCCTCGGTCATCACGCCGAACACGAGGAGGAAGAGCATGTTGCCGAGCAGATGCACCCAGCTGCCGTGCACGAACAGGGCCGTGACCGGGGTGAGCGCCTGCTGCGCCGGGCGGTCGAAAAGCTCGGCCGGGACCACGCCCCAGCGGCGGAAGTACGCCCGCTGCGCGGCGAGCAGCCCGTCCCCGGTGCCGTACCCGGGGGTGAGCCCGGAGGCCGGGCCCAGGACGAAGATCAGGCAGCACAGGGCGAGGAGGGCGTACGTCGTCGGCGCCGAGGTGCCCCTGAGTGCCCTGAGGGTCCTGCCGGCCGCCGTGCTCCAGTCGCTGATCATGAACACAGAGCATGACGTAAGGGGGCGCAAGCTGACAGACCGCCTCGCCGCCGTGGACGGACGGGCGGCCGGGACCCGCCAGGCCGTAGGGTTACGAGCCACACGCGCCGGGCGACGGCACGGCCCGACAACGAGAAGGAGCGGACAGCCACGATGACGGTTCCCCTGCCGACCGCCACGACCCGGTGGCGCTGCACCCTGTGCGGCAACCTCACCCGGTTCGACGTCACCCGCTCGTCCAAGGTCGTCGAGTACGTCCACCTCGACCTCGCCGGTGAGCCGAGCGTGGAGGAGCGCGAGGTGGTCAGTGAGACCATCGAGTCGGTGCGCTGCCGCTGGTGCAACGCGGTGGACCAGGTGGAACTCGTGGACAGGCCGGGCGCCGGCTCCTGAACGGAGCGGCCCGGAGAGGCTTTCTTCGGTATTGGGGTGTGACGGATGGTGGAGACCGCAGGCGGGGGGCCGGGCGACGGCACCGCTGAGGTGCTTGACCGTCCGCTGCCCGACGGCGTGCGACGCAGGGTCGTACAGATCGTCTCGGACGGTTTCGGCGGGCTGACGGTGGCCGAACTGCCCGCCCAGCTCAGGCAGTACGCCCGGTTCACTCCCAATCGCCGGGCCAAGTTCGCGGGCAACGCGATGGCGACGGCGCTGGAGACCGACCCGCTGTTCCGGCAGCGGATCGGGGAGAAGTTCAGAGAGGACCAGCCGGAACTCGCCGGCGCCCTCGACTCCGGCTCGCCGCCCCCGGCCGCGGACCCGCTCGACGTGGCGGCCGCGGCCTACGTACTGCGTCCGGCGGGCTGGGTGAAGCTGGTCACCGCGGCCGGCGAGGAGGCCCAGCGCGCCGACGCCGAGCGGGCGGACGAGGAGAGCCGGGCCGAACTGGAGCGGCTGCGCGCCGAGCTGTCCCAGGCCCGTGAGCACACCCGGGCCGAGACGGAACGGCTGCGCACGGAGCTGGAGTCGGCGAAGAAGGAAGCGGAATCGCTTCACCGGAAGCTGCGTGCCGCCCTCAGCGACGTGAAGCGGGGCGAGGCCGCGCTGCGCAAGATCCAGGGCGAGACCGACGCCGTACGCGCCGAGGCGCAGGCACAGGTGTCGTCCGCCGAGAGCGAGTCCCGCCGGCTCAAGGCCCGTCTGGGCGAGGCCGAGGCCGCCCTGGAGGCCACCCGCCGGGCCGCCCGCGAGGGCCGCAGCGTGGAGGACATGCGGGTGCGGCTGCTGCTCGACACGCTGCTGGAGGCGGCTCAGGGCCTGCGGCGGGAGCTCGCCCTGCCGCCGGTGTCCGTGCGCCCGGCCGAGACGGTCGACGCCGTGGAGCCGGGCCGGATGACGCCGAAGGACATCGCGGCGCGGGCCCTGTCCGAGCACGACCCCGCGATCCTCGACCAGCTGCTCGCGCTCCCGCAGGCGCATCTGGTGGTCGACGGCTACAACGTCACCAAGACCGGCTATCCGCAGATGCCGCTGGAGAAGCAGCGGCTGAGGCTGCTCGGTCAGCTCTCGGCGCTCGCCGCGCAGACCGGCGCCGAGGTCACCTGTGTCTTCGACGGCGCCGAGCTGGCCGCGCCGGTGCTCCTCGCGCCGCCGCGCGGGGTGCGGGTGCTGTTCTCCAAGCCGGGCGTCACGGCCGACGAGCTGATCCGCCAGCTCGTGCGCGCGGAGCCGCCGGGCCGTCCGGTCATCGTCGCCTCGACCGACCGCGAGGTGGCCGACGGCGTCGCCAGGGCGGGTGCCCGTCCCGTGGCCTCTGCGGTACTTCTGAAGCGACTGTCCTGAAGGCCCAACGGACGTACGCAATGCCCGAATTGGGTTGATCATCGAGTCGCGTTGCGTCAATCGCACCTCACTGCATGTGAGTTCTGTGCAAAGAATGCATTGCGGGGCGGGATTTTTTGGTGTGAGGATTTGAACTGATCACAAGTGGGTCACTAGGGTCGCCTCGAACCTCCGAACGGGTGATCACTCACAAGAAGGAGTTCGTCCTCCGTGGCGTCCCATCGTCGACCCAAGCAGCAGAGTCGCGCCCGCGTGACCGTGCTGACCACCGCAGCCGCCGCTGCCGTCGTGCTGAGCGCGAACGCCGCCAACGCCGCGCCGAGTCAGAAGCTCAGCAAGGACCAGGTCAAGGCCAAGGTCGACGAGCTCTACCAGCAGGCCGAGCAGGCCACCGAGAAGTTCGACGGGGCCAAGGAGAAGCAGCAGAAGCTGCAGAAGGAAATCTCCACGATCCAGGACAACGTGGCCCGCGGCCAGGAGGACCTCAACAAGCTGCGCGACAGCCTGGGTTCGCTGGCCACCGCCCAGTACCGCTCCGGGGGCATCGACCCCTCGGTCCAGCTCTTCCTGTCCTCGAACCCGAACGACTTCCTCGACAAGGCGTCCACGCTCGACCAGTTGAGCAGCCAGCAGGTCGACGCACTCCGGAAGATTCAGGACAAACAGCGCGAACTCGCCCAGGAGCGGGCCGAGGCCACCGAGAAGCTCAAGGACCTCTCCGCCACCCGCACCGAACTGGGCAACCAGAAGCAGGCGGTCCAGGACAAGCTCGCCTCCGCCCAGAAGCTGCTCAACAGCCTGACCGCCAAGGAGAAGGCGGAGCTCGCCGCGCAGCAGCAGCGCGCCGACCGCTCCTCCAGCCAGCGCGTGAACCTGGGCGACGCCCCGCCGGCCTCCGGACGCGCCGCGGACGCCTTCGCCGCCGCCCAGGGCCAGCTCGGCAAGCCGTACGTCTACGGCGCCACCGGCCCCTCCTCCTTCGACTGCTCGGGCCTGACCTCCTACGCCTACGCGGCGGCCGGCGTCTCCATCCCGCGCACCTCCGAGGCGCAGGCCACCATAGGCACCCGCATCTACAGCCAGAGCGACCTCAAGGTCGGCGACCTGGTCTTCTTCTACGGCGACATCCACCACGTCGGCCTGTACGCCGGCAACGGCCAGGTGCTGCACGCCCCGCACACCGGTGCGGTGGTCCGCTACGAGGCGATGGCCGACATGCCCTTCCAGTTCGGCGTGCGGGTCTGAGACCCGCGGCCGTCCGCACGGGGGCGCCCGAACGGGCGAATCCCCGGGACGCGAACTGACTCCACGCCCCGCCGGTGACCTGCGTCAGCGGCGGGGCGTCGCCTTCCGCCGCCGACGAGTGCCTTTGGCCGCACCCCTTCCGCACGGCTACTGTCTGCCGCGTTTCCCTGGCGCCGGGGCCTCCCCGTCCCCGGGCGCCGGGGAACGTCATCTGTCAGCCAGCGGAAGGGGTACGGCAACCCGTGGGCTCCCATCGCCGCCTTGCACCGTCCGGATTCGACCGGGGCGCCGCCGCCCTGTGCACGCTGTCGGCCGCGGCCGCGGCGCTCGGCGTCGCACCGGCGCAGGCCGCGCCGCACGGCGAGACCACCCGTGCGGAGGTCGACCGGCTCTACCAGGAGGCCGAGCAGGCGACCCAGGCCTACGACCGGGCCGAGGAGCGCGCCGACACGCTGCGCGGGGAGGTCCGCAACGCCCAGGACCACATCGCCCGCCGGCAGCAGGCCGTCAACTCCCTGCGCGAGCAGCTCGGTTCGCTGGCCGGCGCCCAGTACCGCGCGGGCGGCATCGACCCGGCCGTAGCCCTGCTCTTCTCCCGCGACCCGGACGACTACCTCGACAAGGCCGCCACCCTCGACCGGATCGGCGCCCAGCAGGCCGGTCAGCTCCGGCAGCTGCAGTCCGCGCTGCGCGACCTCGCCCAGGAGCGCGAGGAGGCGTCCGGGAGGCTCACCGAGCTGGAGCGCAGCCGCAAGGCGGTCGCCGCGCACAAGAGGACGGTGGAGAGCAAGCTCGCCAGGGCCCGGGAGCTGCTCGACTCGCTGTCCGCCGCCGACCGGGCCGCCTACGACCGGGCCTCCCGCTCCGACGGCGCCGACCGCCTCGACCTGCCCGGTCTGGCCGGCGTGGTCGCCCCCGACGCCCGTGCCGCCGCGGCCCTGGCCGCCGCCCGCTCGGCCCTCGGCCGCCCCTATGTGTGGGGCGCCAACGGGCCCTCGGGCTTCGACTGCTCCGGCCTGATGCAGTGGGCGTACGCGCACGCGGGCATCCAGCTGCCCCGCACCTCGCAGGAGCAGCGCTTCGCCGGCCGGCGGATCCCGCTCTCCGAGGCCCGCCCCGGCGACCTGGTCGTCTACCGCTCCGACGCCAGCCATGTGGCGATGTACGTCGGACACGGCCAGGTCATCCACGCGCCCTACCCGGGGGCGGCGGTGCGCTACGACCCGGTCGGGATGTTGCCGGTCTCCTCCGTCACCCGGCCCTGACTTTCCGGCTGCGCGCCGTACGATCGGGAAATGGTCGGAGCTGGACGGGTGTGGCGCGGCGGGGCGGTGGCCCTGTGCCTGCTGCTGCCCCTGACCGGGTGCGGCGGGCGGACGGCGACCGACTCCGCCCGCACCGAGGTGCAGCACGTGCTCGACCGGCGGTCCGCGGCCCTCCTCGGCCACGACGAGAGCGTGTACGGCACGACCGGTGACCGGACGGAGTTCGCCCGGCTGCGCGCCCTCCCGCTGGCCTCCTGGGCCTACCGGGTCACCGGACTGCACCGCACCGCCTCCGGCGCCACCGCCGACGCCGAGCTGCGCTACCGCGTCGCGGGCTACGACCGGGCCCCCGTCGACTCCCGCCGCACCCTCACCCTCGCCCGCACCGCCGACGGCGCCTGGTACGTCACCGCCGACAGGCCCGCCGGGCGGACCGGGCAGCAGCTCTGGGACCAGGGCACGGTGACCGCCGTCAGGGGCGCGCACAGCCTGGTCCTGGGCACCGGGCAGTCCCTCGACGGGCTGCGCGCCTTCGCCCGGCTGGCCGACCGTGCGGTCCCGGCCGTCTCCCGGGAGTGGGGCACGGACTGGGCCCGCAAGGTGGTGGTCCTGGTCCCGGACTCCCTGGAGGGCATGGCGGGCCTGCTCGGCTCGCCCGCCTCCAACTACCGGGGCATCGCCGCCGTCACGACGGGGGAGGCCGGCGGCTCCGGGCGGACCCCGGCCGACCGGGTGGTGGTGAACCCGGACGCGTACGCCGTGCTCGGCGACGTCGGCAAGCAGGTCGTGCTCACCCACGAGACCACCCATGTGGCCACCCGCGCGCACACCACGGGCGCCACCCCGCTGTGGCTCTCCGAGGGCTACGCCGACTGGATCGGCTACCTCGGCACCGGGCGCACCCCGACCGAGGCCGCGCCGGAACTCGCCCACGCCGTCCGGGACGGCCGGGTGCCCGCCGCCCTC
Source organism: Streptomyces sp. NPDC004561 (assembly GCF_053602155.1). Taxonomy (NCBI): domain Bacteria; kingdom Bacillati; phylum Actinomycetota; class Actinomycetes; order Kitasatosporales; family Streptomycetaceae; genus Streptomyces; species Streptomyces sp. NPDC004561. Next base: position 2,088 of record NZ_JBSGDB010000163.1, on the reverse strand, counting down.
CCCACCGACAAGGACTTCGGCTTCACCAGCGACCCCACCGAGCTGGCGCAGGCCTACGAGAGCGGCTGGCTGGCCTGCCGGATGATCGCCGACCACTGGGGCACGGCCCGGCTGGACGCCTTCTACCAGGCCGTCGGCGCCCACGGGAAGCGGGCGGGCGCGGTCGAGGAGGCGCTGAAGAAGGTGCTCGGCACCACACCGCGGGCGTTCGACGAACGCTGGCGCGACTACGTCGGCACACAGCTGCGCTGACCGCGCCGGCGGGTCCCCGGCCCGGTCTCAGGAGGAGACCGGCGTCTCCTCCGCGTGGGTGGGGGGCCGGAAGGGGAGCGGGGCTCCGGGCTCCGGGGGCACGGTCGAGCCCCACAGGCGGCGGGCCGCCAGCAGCGCGGCGACGGCCAGCAGGCCGTTGCGCAGCAGCATCAGCAGGACGCCGTACCGGTCGCTCATCACCACGTGCACGAAGCCGACCGGGAACTCCAGGACCGTCACGAAGGACGCCACCACCACCAGCACCGCGGGCGCGCCCATGCGGCTCGCCCGGTGGGACAGGCAGACGGCGGCCAGGCCGACCAGCCACACCAGGTACTGCGGGCTGATCACCCGGCTGGTGACCGTGAACAGCAGGACCGCCGTGAGCGCCGCGTCCGCCAGTGTGTGCGGCGCGAACCGGGTCGCCCGCAGCCGCCACAGCAGCAGCCAGCCGAACGACGCACCGGTCAGCGCCAGCGCCACCGTGCTGACCTGGTCCACGTGCGGGCCGACGAACTCGACCGACCCGTAGTTCAGCAGTACCTGCCCGTCCCAGCCGTAGTGCCGGGCCACATGGAAGACCAGGGCGCCCAGCGACTCCACCTCGGTGCCCCGGTCCCGCTGGAAGGCCGCGAAGGCGAACGCGCCCGGCATGGACACCGCGAACAGCGCCGCGAGGCCGGACGCGGTCACCACCGCCGACGCCCAGGCCCGCCGCCGCGCGGCCCCGGCCAGCAGCAGCACCGGCCACACCTTCAGCATCGCCCCGAGGGCGGTCAGGGCGCCCATCACCCGCGGCCGCCGGGTGCCGGCGAGCAGGGCCGCCACGGTCACCGCGGTCACCATCACGTCGTAGCGGGCGTACACCGTGGGCCCGAGCAGCGGCGCGCCCGCCACCCACACCCAGGCGCCGCGCAGCGACCGGCCGGGGCGCCCGGCGCGGTACAGCAGCAGGACCAGCACGGCCAGGTCGGCGAGGAACGCCAGGACGAAGAAGGCGTGCGGGTAGGACAGGAAGGGCAGCAGGGCGGGGGAGAGGATCGCGAGGGCGGCGGCCGGCGGGTACTGCCAGGTCACGTCGTCCAGCGGAAACGTTCCCTGACGCAGCACCTCGTACCAGCCCAGGTACGTCACCGACACGTCGGAGGTGACGTCCGGGCCCGGGAAGACGTACACCCCGAACACGAAGAGCAGCAGCAGCGCGCGGGTGACGGCCCAGGTCGCGAGCAGCCATGCCAGGGACCACCGGGCGCCCTTGGTCTCCACCTGATCCCCTGCCGTTCGATTCCCGCTTCGATGTCCGCGTCGCGGGAACATGATGTCGTGCCCGGCTGTGCGCATGCCACAGACTCGGCCGCGCCCGGCGCCGGACGGCCGATTCGGTAGGGTCGGCGGCGATGCACAAGACCCTGATCGTCACGAACGACTTCCCGCCCCGGCCGGGCGGCATCCAGGCCTTCCTGCACAACATGGCCCTCCGGCTGGACCCCGGGCGGCTGGTCGTCTACGCCTCCACCTGGAAGCGCGGCGAGGAGGGCGCCCGGGCCACGGCCGCCTTCGACGAGGAGCAGCCCTTCACCGTCGTACGCGACCGTACGACGATGCTGCTGCCGACCCCGCGGGCGACCCGGCGGGCGGTCGGGCTGCTGCGCGAGCACGGCTGCGCCTGGGTGTGGTTCGGGGCGGCGGCGCCGCTCGGGCTCATGGCGCCCGCGCTGCGCAGGGCCGATGTTCTCGGTGGAGGGGCACCACGGACTGGGCGGGGACGCCCGCCGGGTACGCCTCCTTCTCCAGGTAGGCACGGCCGTACACCGGGATGCCGGCGAGGCCGTCCCT
>NZ_JBSGDB010000162.1:0-17636 GCF_053602155.1 Streptomyces sp. NPDC004561 | reverse complement strand
CCGCTCTACCACACGGCCGTCCTGCAGTTCGCGGGCGCGTCCCTGCACATCGGCCGCGGCGGCGCGGGCGGGCTCCACGCAGACGCCCGGGGTGCAGGGCGCGGTGGGCAGCCAGACGCTCATCAGGCCGGCACGAGGGAGAGGAAGTGCCGCAGATAGCGCGCGTTGACCCGGCGCATCGACAGCAGCACGTACAGGTCGGCGACCCCGAAGTCCGGGTCGTGCGCGGGCTCGCCGCACACCCAGGCGCCGAGGCGGACGTAGCCGCGCAGCAGGGCGGGCAGCTCGCTGCGCCCGGCGGGGACCTCGGCGTTCGGGGTCCACGGCAGCAGCGGCCGCACCCGGAACTCCTCGGGCGCCAGGTGCTTGGCGCGCACCCGGTCCCAGGTGGCGGTGGCGAGGGCGCCGCCGTCGGCGAGCGGCACCGAGCAGCAGCCGGCCAGCCACTCGTGGCCGCGGTCGACCATGTAGCGGGCTATGCCGGCCCAGATCAGGCCGATGACGGTGCCGTCGCGGTGGTCGGGGTGCACGCAGGAGCGGCCGACCTCGACCAGTCCGGGCCGGATCGCGTCCAGGGCGCCCAGTTCGAACTCGCCCTCGGAGTAGAGCCGGCCGGCGACCGCAGCCCGCTCGGGCGGCAGCAGCCGGTAGGTGCCGACGACCTGCCCGGTCACCGTGTCGCGGACGAGCAGGTGGTCGCAGTACGCGTCGAAGGCGTCGATGTCGAGGCCCGGCTGCGGGGTGGCCAGCAGGGCGCCCATCTCCCCGGCGAAGACGTCGTGCCGCAGCCGCTGCGCGGCACGCACGTCGTCCTCGTCCCGGGCGAGGGTGACGGTGTAGCGGGTGGGTGCCGCGGGCTGCGGGGGACGATCGAGGGTGGAAACGCCGGTCATGGCTCTCTCCTGGTCACGGGCCGGTTCGGCGACGGCGGCGGTGGGCCGGTGACGTACGGCCCGCCGCTCCTGTTCTTCCGATGCCGGTTGGCCGGCGCGTGACCTGTGCCAGGAGAGTGGATGTGGGGATGTTGAACGCCGGGGTCGCGGCCGCCGGGCCGTCCTTGATCGCCCCGGTGTCCGCGCCGCTCAGCCGTCCTCGGTCACACGCCGGGCGAGCGGCCGCCCGGCGTCGGCGGTCTCCCGCTCCCCCGCCCCCGGGAAGATCATGTGCGCAGCCTACCGAGGGCGCGGAAACCAGACGGGGCCGGGTGAGCACCACTCCCCGGCCCCGCCCGCCCGCCTTGCCGGCGAACGTTCCGCGCTACCGCCTGCCCACCTTCCGGTTGGCCCGCAGCCACTCCTTGTTCATGGTCGTGATCGACATCAGCGGAATGCCCTTGGGGCAGGCGGTCGCGCACTCCCCGGTCAGGGTGCACCCGCCGAAGCCCTCCGCGTCCATCTGCGCCACCATGTCCAGCACCCGGGTCTCGCGCTCGGGCGCGCCCTGCGGCAGCACGTTCAGGTGGTTGACCTTGGCGGAGGTGAACAGCATGGCCGCGCCGTTGGGGCAGGCGGCCACGCACGCTCCGCAGCCGATGCACTCCGCGTGTTCGAAGGCGAAGTCCGCGTCCGCCTTCGGCACCGGCGTGGCGTGGGCCTCCGGCGCGGACCCGGTGGGCGCGGTGACGTAGCCGCCGGCCTGGATGATCCGGTCGAAGGCGGACCGGTCGACGACGAGGTCCTTGATCACCGGGAACGCGGCGGCCCGCCACGGCTCGACGTCGATCGTGTCGCCGTCCTCGAAGGAGCGCATGTGCAGCTGGCAGGTGGTGGTCCGCTCGGGCCCGTGCGCGTCGCCGTTGATCACGAGGGAGCACGCGCCGCAGATGCCCTCGCGGCAGTCGTGGTCGAAGGCGACGGGTTCCTCGCCGGACAGGATGAGCCGTTCGTTGAGGACGTCCAGCATCTCCAGGAAGGACATGTCGGGCGAGATGCCGTCCACCTCGTAGGTGGACATGGCGCCGTCGGCGTAGGCGTTCTTCTGCCGCCAGACGCGCAGGGTGAGCTTCATGCGTAGCTCCGCTGGGTGGGGTGGACGTACTCGAAGACCAGGTCTTCCTTGTGCAGCACGGGGGCCGTGCCCGTGCCCGTGAACTGCCAGGCCGCCGCGTAGCCGAACTCGTCGTCGCGGCGGGCCGCCTCGCCGTCCGGGGTCTGGGACTCCTCGCGGAAGTGGCCGCCGCAGGACTCCCCGCGGTGCAGGGCGTCCAGGCAGATCAGCTCGGCGAGTTCGAGGTAGTCGACGATGCGGTTGGCCTTCTCCAGCGACTGGTTGAACTCCTCGCCGGTGCCGGGCACCTTGATGCGCCGCCAGAACTCCTCGCGGATCTGGGGGATCCGCTCCAGGGCCTTGCGCAGGCCGGAGTCGGTGCGGGCCATGCCGCAGAACTCCCACATCAGCTCGCCCAGTTCGCGGTGGAAGGAGTCGGGCGTGCGGTCGCCGTCGACCGCCAGCAGCAGGTTCAGCCGGTCCTCGGTCTCCGCCAGCACCTCCTGGACGGCGGGGTGTTCGGGGGTCACCGGGTCCTGGTGCGGGTTGCGGGCCAGGTAGTCGTTGATGGTGGCCGGCAGGACGAAGTAGCCGTCGGCGAGGCCCTGCATCAGCGCGGAGGCGCCGAGGCGGTTGGCGCCGTGGTCGGAGAAGTTGGCCTCTCCGACCGCGAACAGGCCGGGGACGGTGGTCTGGAGGTCGTAGTCGACCCACAGGCCGCCCATCGTGTAGTGCACGGCGGGGTAGATCCGCATCGGCACCTCGTACGGATCCTCGTCGGTGATCCGCTGGTACATGTCGAAGAGGTTGCCGTACTTGGCCTCGACGGCCTTGCGGCCCATCCGCTGGATCGCGTCGGCGAAGTCCAGGTAGACGCCCTGGCCGCCGGGGCCGACCCCCCTGCCCTCGTCGCAGACGTTCTTCGCGGCGCGGGAGGCGATGTCACGCGGGACCAGGTTGCCGAAGGACGGGTAGATCCGCTCCAGGTAGTAGTCGCGCTCGTCCTCGGGGATCCGGTTCGGCGGACGGTCGTCGCCCTTGGCCTTCGGTACCCAGATGCGGCCGTCGTTGCGCAGCGACTCGCTCATCAGCGTCAGCTTGGACTGGTGGTCGCCGGTGCGCGGGATGCAGGTGGGGTGGATCTGGGTGAAGCAGGGGTTGGCGAAGTACGCGCCGCGCCGGTGCGCCCGCCAGATCGCGGTCGCGTTGGAGTTCATGGCGTTGGTCGACAGGTAGAAGACGTTGCCGTAGCCGCCGGAGGCGAGCACCACCGCGTCGGCGAAGTACGTGTCGATCCTGCCCGTGATCAGGTCCCGGGCCACGATGCCGCGCGCCCGGCCGTCCACGACGACCAGGTCCAGCATCTCGGTGCGCGGGTGCATCTCCACGTTCCCGGCGGCGATCTGCCGGGACAGCGCCTGGTAGGCGCCGAGCAGCAGCTGCTGGCCCGTCTGGCCGCGGGCGTAGAAGGTGCGGGAGACCTGGACGCCGCCGAAGGAGCGGGTGTCGAGCAGGCCGCCGTACTCGCGGGCGAAGGGCACGCCCTGTGCCACGCACTGGTCGATGATCTCCACGGAGATCTGCGCGAGGCGGTGGACGTTGGACTCGCGGGAGCGGAAGTCGCCGCCCTTGACGGTGTCGTAGAACAGCCGGTGGATCGAGTCGCCGTCGTTGCGGTAGTTCTTGGCGGCGTTGATGCCGCCCTGCGCGGCGATGGAGTGGGCGCGGCGCGGGGAGTCCTGGTAGCAGAACTGGACGACGTGGTAGCCCTGTTCGGCGAGGGTCGCGCCGGCCGAGCCGCCCGCGAGTCCGGTGCCGACCACGATGATCGTCTGCTTGCGCCGGTTGGCGGGGTTGACCAGCTTGGCCTCGAAACGGCGCTTGTCCCAGCGCTCGTTGATCGGTCCGGACGGGGCCTTGGCGTCGACGACCGGCTCGCCCGTCGTGTAGTTCGGGTATTCGGTCATGTCAGCTCACCACTCCGGTCATGACGCCCACGGGTACGGCGATGAAACCGGCCGTGAGCAGCAGCGCGAGGACGTTGGCGACGGTCTTCAGGGCGCGGTCGCGGGCACGGCTGCCGACGCCGAGGGTCTGGGCGGCGCTCCAGAATCCGTGCCGGATGTGCAGTCCGAGGGCGAGCATCGCGACGATGTAGACGACGTCGCTGTACCAGTGGGAGAAGTCGGCGACGACGTTCTGGTACGGGTGGCCCTCCTGGAAGTGGCCCGGGTGCACGGTGCCGGTGGTCAGGTCCAGGATGTGCCACACGATGAACAGGCCGAGGATGATCCCGCCCCACCGCATGGTGCGGGTGGCGTAGCTCGCCCGGGCCCTCGCGTGCACGTACTTGCTGGGCCGCGCCCTGATGTCGCGGCGGCTGAGCTGGTACGCGGAGGTGGCGTGGGCGGCCACGGCCACGACGAGGACGATCCGGATGAGCCAGAGCGTCCACTCGTAGTGCATGAAGGGTTCGCCGACGGTGCGCAGCCAGTGGGCGTAGTGGTCGAACTCGCCCGCGCCGAAGTAGATCTTCAGGTTCCCGATCATGTGCACCACCAGGTAGAGCAGCATGATCAGGCCGCTGACGGCCATCACGGTCTTCTTGCCGACGGAGGAGTCCCACATCGTGCGCGCCATGGACGGCCGTCGGTCCGTCCGCGTTGCCAGTGCCATGGCACCGAAGCTAGGGCCGAAGGTCCCGATCGGTCCAAGACATGGTCCAGCTCGTTTCCATAGGCTGGAGCTATGCTCGCTGGATGCAGTTCCAGCAGCTCCAGTACTTCGTCGCCGTCGCCGAGACCCGGCACTTCACCCGGGCCGCCGAGCTGGTCCATGTCGCCCAGCCGTCGCTGTCCCAGCAGATCAGGGCGCTGGAGCGGGAGCTGGGCGCGGATCTGTTCCTGCGCGCCCGGGGGAACATCACGCTCACCGACGCGGGCGAGGCCCTGCTGCCGCTGGCCCGGCGGATCCTCGCGGACGCGGACACGGCCCGCTACGAGGTGCAGGAGCTGGTGCAGCTGCGGCGCGGCCGGGTGTGGCTGGGGGCGACCCCGAGCCTGTGCACGGGCCTGCTGCCGGACGTCCTGCGCGCCTTCCACGACCGCTATCCCGGCATCCGGCTGCTGATCGAGGAGGGCGGCTCGCACGACCTGGTGCGGGAGCTGGCCCGGGGCGCGCTCGACCTGGCCCTGGTGGTGCTGCCCCTGCCGACGCCGTCGCCCGCGCTGACCACGGTGGAGCTGCTGCGGGAGGACCTGGTCGTGGTGTCCTCGCCGGAGGCGCCGGCGCCGGGCCGGGGCGGCCGGGTCGTCCGCATCGCCGATCTGGAGGGAGAGCGGCTGGTGATGTTCCGGCACGGGTACGACCTGCGGGAGCTGACCGTGGCGGCCTGCCGCGCGGAGGGTTTCGAGCCGGACTTCGCCGTGGAGGGCGGCGAGATGGACGCGGTGCTCGGGTTCGTACGGGCGGGCCTCGGGGTGGCCGTGGTCCCGCGGATGGTCGCGACCCGGTCGGGGCGCGGCCTGCGGGTGACCCCGCTGGCCAGGCCCGGTCTGTACCGCACGATCGCACTGGCCCACCGCAGCGACGTCGCTCCGCCGCGTGCGGCGAGGGAGTTGCAGCGGATGCTGTTCGAGCACGAACGGTAGCCTCCGGCACCTTGTTTCAAGGTACACCTATATGCATAATGCGGTTATGCATAAGCGGGTTATGGAAACCGGGGCCGCCGAGCCGGCGCCGGAGGACCTGATGATCTCCGTCGAGCAACTGGTGCGCTACGTGCGCAAGCACGCCACCGCCGGCGCCCTCAGCACGGCCGCCTCCTCCGCGCTCGGCCGCCTGGGCCGCGAGGGCCCGCACCGGCTGACCGACCTGGCCCGCGTCGAGGGCGTATCCCAGCCCAACATGACGCAGCTCGTCACCCGCCTGGAGCGGGCCGGGCTGGTGCGGCGCACCGCCGACAGCCGCGACGGCCGGGGCGTCCTGGTCGAGGCCACCGACACCGGCATGGAGGTCTTCCGGCAGCGCCGCGCCGAGCGCTCCGACGCGCTCCAGCGGCTCGTCGGGGAACTGACCGAGCCGGAACGGCAGGCGGTACGGATCGCCCTGCCCGCCCTGGCCCGCGCGATCCAGGACCGCGCGGCCCGCGACTGACATCCGCCCCAGTGATCTCCCCCCGTCAACGATCCGGAAGAGAACCGCACATGAGTGCTTCGCACGGAAGGGCCGCCAGCCCCTTCAAGCAGCCGAAGGCCGTCTGGGCCGTGGCCTTCGCCTGCGTGATCTCGTTCATGGGCATCGGTCTGGTCGACCCGATCCTGCCCGCCCTGGCCAAGAGCCTGCACGCCACGCCCAGCCAGGTCTCCCTGCTGTTCAGCAGCTATCTGATCGTGACCGCCGTGGCCATGCTGATCGTCGGCTGGTTCTCCAGCCGCTTCGGCGCCAAGCGCACCCTCGTCATCGGCCTCGCCGTGATCGTCGTCTTCGCCGCGCTGGCCGGCTCCTCGGGCTCCATCAACGGCATCGTCGGCTTCCGCGCCGGCTGGGGACTCGGCAACGCGCTGTTCATCGCCACCTCCCTGGCCGTCATCGTCGCCTCCGCCAGCGGCGGCTTCGGCGGCGCGATCATCCTGTACGAGACCGCCCTCGGCCTCGGCATCGCCGTCGGACCCCTGCTCGGCGGCGAGTTGGGCGCCATCAGCTGGCGCGGGCCCTTCTTCGGCGTGGCCGTGCTCATGGCGATAGCCCTGGCGGCGACCCTGGCCTTCGTGCCGTCGCTGCCCAAGCCCGCCCGGCCCACCTCGCCCATCGCCCCGCTCCGGGCGCTGCGCCACCGCGGCCTGCTCACCATGGGCATCATGGCCCTGCTGTACAACTGGGGCTTCTTCACCATGCTCGGGTACGCGCCCTATCCCATGGAGCTGAGCGCCCATCAGCTCGGCCTCGTGTTCACCGGCTGGGGTCTGCTGGTGGCCGCGTTCAGCGTGTTCTTCGCCCCGCGCCTGCAGGCCCGCTTCGGCACCGCGCCCGTGCTCTACGCCAACCTGCTCGGGCTCGGCATCGTGATGGCCGTCATCGCCGCCGGGGTCAAGTCGCCCACGGTGGTCATCGTCGCGGTCATCCTCAGCGGCGCCTTCATCGGCATCAACAACACCCTGACCACCCAGGCCGTCATGCTCGTCTCGCCCGTGGAACGCCCGGTGGCGTCCTCGGCGTACGGCTTCCTGCGCTTCATCGGCGGCGGCCTCGCCCCCTACGTCGCCGGGAAGCTCGCCGACGCCACCGATCTGAGCGTGCCCTTCTACCTCGGCGCCGCCACGTTCGTCGTCGCCATCCCGGTGCTCGCCAGCGGCCACCGCCTGCTCCGCGAAGCCGAACAGCGCACGGAGGACGGGGAGCAGGTCACCCCCGCGCTCACCCCGGTCACCGCTCCCGCCGCGCCCGGCACGGCCCCCGTCATCGTGGCCGTCGGCGGCCACGACCGGGCCGCCGTCATCGTGGACGCGGCCGCCCTGCTGGCCCGTGAGACGGGCAGCCCGCTGGAGGTCGTGCACGTCCAGCAGACCGCCGTGGTCGAGGAGCAGGCGGCGGAGACCGAGACCGCCGACCAGGCGCGGCGTGCCGTCACCGCCCACCTCGACCGGCTCGCCGGGCAGGGCGTCGCCGCCACCGGGCAGATCCTCAGCAGCGTCGGCGACCACGCGGCGGCCGGCCGGGTGCTCGCCCGGCACGCGGCGCACGTCCGGGCGCGGGCGATCGCGGTCGGCCGCTCCCCCCGGGGGCCGCTCGCGCAGTTCACCGACGGCAGCTTCACCACCGCACTGACCCACAGCGCCGAGTGCACCGTCGTCCTCGTGGACCCCGACCACGGCCCCCGGCCGCTGACCCGGGACACGCTGCCGGAGCTGCGCACCGGCGCCGTGTGAGGCCGGGTCAGCCCGTCGCGTCGACCAGCGCCAGGTCGTGGAGCCGCTCCGGTGGCCCCGGCCTGGCGTAGTACCAGCCCTGGGCCGTGTCGCAGCCCAGTATCCGCAACTGCTCCGCCTGGGCGCCGGTTTCCACGCCCTCGACGGTGACCGCCAGGTCCAGGCTGTGGGCGAGCGAGACGATCCCCTCGACGATCTTCAGGTCCACGGGGTCGGCGGGGAACTGCTGCATGCCCTGGGTGAAGGAGCGGTCCAGCTTGAGGATGCTCACCGGCAGCCGGCGCAGGTTCGCCAGGTTCGAGTAACCGGTGCCGAAGTCGTCGAGGGCGATGTCCACACCCATCTCGGCCAGCCGGCGCAGCGGCTTGAGCAGGTCGTCGTCGGCGCCGATGAGCGCGGACTCGGTGACCTCCAGGCACAGCGCGTCCGGCGCGACGCCGGCGCGTTCCAGGATGTCGACCGTGTCCTGGACCAGCCCGGGATGGCTGAGCTGGCACGGGGACAGGTTGACGTTGATGCGCAGGGGCCCGGCGGCCGTCTTCTCGCCGTACCGTTCTCGCCACTCACGGGCCTGCCGGATCGACTCCTCCAGGACCCAGCGGCCGAGCGGGACGATGAGACCCGTGTGCTCGGCCAGCGGGATGAAGCGGTCGGGGCCGAGGACGCCGTGCTGCGGGTGCAGCCAGCGCACCAGGGCCTCGGCGCCGCGCACACTGCCGTCGCCGAGGTGGACGAGCGGCTGGTACTCGATGAAGAACTCGCCTCGCTCCAGGGCCGTCGGCAGGGCCGTGGTCAGGCCGTGGCGGGTGATGGCGCGGGCGTCGGCCTCGGGGTCGGCGAGTTCGGAGCGGTTGCCGCCCGCCGACTTGGCCCGGTACATGGTGATGTCCGCGCTGCGCAGCACCTCGGCGGCCGTGCGCTCGCCCGCCGCGCCCTCCACGATCCCGAGGCTGCCGCGCACCAGGAGGTCCCGGCCGTCGATGCTGATCGGGGTGATCAGCGCGTTCATGATGCGCTCGGCGAGTTCGTCCACCTTGCGCTCGGCGCCGGGGCCGGTGGTCAGCGCCACGAACTCGTCGCCGCCGAGCCGGGCGACCATCTCTCCGGGCGCGGTCGCGCAGGACTGCAGCCGGTCGGCGACCTCCACCAGCAGCCGGTCGCCGGCCGCGTGGCCGAGGCTGTCGTTGATCGTCTTGAAGCCGTCCAGGTCGAGGTAGCACAGGCCGAAGCGCTGGCCCTCGCCGGCGTTGAGGACCTTCTCCAGCCGCTCGAAGAACAGCGTGCGGTTGGGCAGCCCGGTGAGCGCGTCGTGGGTGGCCTCGTAGCGCAGCCGGAGGTTGAGCAGGCGCCGCTCGGTGGTGTCCTCCATGAGGGCGAGCTGGTACTGCGGCCGGCCGTCGGCGTCACGCAGCAGGGAGACCGTCAGGTTGGTCCACAGCACCGTGCCGTCGGGGCGGTTGAACGCCTTCTCCAGGTGGTAGTGCTCGCGCTTGCCGCGGACCAGTTCGTCGTAGAGCTTCCAGGTCTGGGGGGCGTCCTCCGGGTGGGTCCAGTCCTGCACCCGGCGGCCGCGCAGCGACTGGTCGGTGAGCCCGAACATGCGCAGCAGCGCCTTGTTGACCTGGAGGACGTGGCCGTCGAGGTCGGCGATGCCGATCCCTATCGCGGCGCCCTCGAAGACCGCGCGGAAGCGGGCCTCGCTGGCGTGCAGCGCCTGTGCCACCACGCCCTGGGCCAGCAGCGCGGCCTGGGCGATGGCCTCCTGCTCGGCGAGGGTGCGCTCGCGCAGCGCCTGCGCGTAGCCGGCGGCCATGGCGTGCTGCAACCGCGAGGAACGCACGCGCAGTTCGTCCTGCGGGCCGTCCTCGCCGCAGTAGAGCACCAGGTAGGCGTCGACGCAGTCCAGGGTGCGGGCGAGCGCCTCGGGGTCGGTGCAGTGCGCCCCGACCAGGGCGGCGCCGACCGCCTTCGCCGCCTCCGCGTCGAGGCTGCGGGCGCGCAGCAGTTCACTCAACCGGCGTGCGAGCGGACGGAGTCGTTCCTCGAACTCCGCGCGGGTGAGCGACGTCGACGTCACCGGGAAGACCGCCCGGCTCCAGATCGTCGTCAGCCGGCGCAGTCTGTCCTCCGGCCCGTCCGGCTCCGCGCTCACGCCGTACGCCCCACGCCGCCGAATCCGGAGAAGGCGTACGGATCCTCGTCCTCCGGTGCCGAATCCGGGCGCCAGTTCGGCATCGGCACCAGTCCGGGCTCCACCATGTCGTACCCCTCGAAGAACCGCGCGATCTCCTCGCGCGAGCGCATGATCAGCGGGTTGCGAATGTCCTTGTATACGTCCACCGCACCCTCGGCCCGCTCCGCGGGCAGCGGGATTCCCTCGTACGAGGCATGGGTGAGGATCAGCAGGCTGCCGGGCGCGAGTGCCTCGCGCAGCTCCGCCACCGCTCCGTACGGGTCGTCCGCGTCTTCCACGAAGTGCAGTATGGCAATGAGCAGGAGGGCCACTGGCCGATTCAGGTCGATGAGCCGCTCCACCTGGGGGCTGGCGAGGACGTCCCGCGGCTTGCGCAGATCCGCGGCGACCACGTCCGCGGTGTCGTTGCCGGCCAGCACGGCCTGGCTGTGCGCGACCGCCACGGGGTCGTGGTCGACGTAGACGACACGGGCGCCGGGTACGGCGGTCTGGGCGGCCTCGTGCACGTTTCCGAACGTCGGGATGCCGGAGCCGATGTCCAGGAACTGGGTGATGCCCTCCTCGGCCGCGAACCGCACGGCCCTGCGCATGAACGCCCGGTTGGCCTGCATGATCTTGGGGAGCCCGGGCATGAATTCCATGGCCTTGCGGGCGGCCTCCCGGTCGACCTCGAAGTTGTGCGAACCGCCCAGGTAGTAGTCGTAGATCCGCGACACGCTCGGCACCGAGATGTCGATGCTGCGTGGGGCCCAGGCGGGACGCTCCATGTATCTCTCCAAGGCGGGGACGTGAGGCGTAGGCGATCCGGTGTTCGAGCTGAGGCTACTGATCGCCCGCCAAAGGAGCGACCCGAACCGGAAATTGACCGTCCGTTCCCGGTCACTGCCTGCGGCAAGTGCCCGAACGACCCCGCTGTGTAACCGGTTTCCGGCACAACGAAAGTCCGCCCCCTCCGTGCGGTGCGGAGGGGGCGGACCTGCGGTCGCGCGCCGGTCGGGCGGGGCGATCGACCCTGGGGAGGTGATCTACTTGCCCGGCGCGCCGACCGGCTTGCCGTCGGGCGAGACGGCGTACCACGTGCCGCCCACGCCCTGACCGTTGGTGTCACCGGGGGCCTGGTCCCCGGAGAAGGTGTAGATCGGCCAGCAGTTGACCGTCATCTGCTTGGTTCCGTCGGGACGCGTGAAGCCCATCAGGCCCTTCTTCTTGACGCCCTGGGTGTCGTCGGCCTTGACGGGTGCGACCGCCGGCCACTTCTCCAGGCAGGCGCCGGTGCAGTTGGAGACGGACTTCGGCCAGGCCTGGTCCTTCAGGAAGCGGTAGACCGTCATGCCGTTCTTGTCGACGACGATGTCGCCCAGCTTGGGGTCCTTGCGGACGGACAGACCGGGCAGGTTGGCGAGGGAGGCCTTCTTGCCGCTGGGGGCCAGCGCGAACCACTTGGCGCCCACGCCCTGGCCGTTGACGTCGCCCGCCTTCGCGTCCTTGGCGTACCGGTAGGCGGGCCAGCCGCCGATGGTGAGCTGCTTGGTGCCGTCGGCGCGGGTGACCTCGCCGAGCAGTGACTTGTCGATGCCGGCGCCGGCCGTGGCGTCGTTGGCGGGCACCGGCGGCCACGTGGTGGCGCACTGGCCGGCGCAGTTGGACTTGGGCGGGTTGGCGGTGTCGTCGTCGAAGCGGTAGAGGGTCAGGCCGGCGCCGTCGGTCACCAGCTTGCCGAGGTTGGCGTTGGCCGCGACGGTCAGCTTGCCCGCGGGGACGGCGGGCGCCGGGGAGGCGGAACTCTGGTTGCCGTCCGCGCCGTAGCCGTTGCCGGCCGCCGTTCCGGTGCCCGGGCTGCCGTAGCCGCCCGCCGCGGCCGTGGCCCCGATGTTCTGGGACGCGGGGGCGCTGGCGTTGTCCTGACCGCACGCCGTCGTCAGCGCCAGCACCGAAGCTGCTGTGGCCACCAGTGAGGCGGTCCGCCAGGAGGTCCTCATTGTCAACTCCCCATCATCGCCTGGATATTGCAGCGCCCTGCTGTGCCGCCGCACGGCCATGGGTACGCGGCGGAGGGGTCGGAGCGTTCAACGGGTGCGGGATTTTCTTTCCCCGTCCGGTGCGGCGCCCGCGCCCGGGGGGGTCGTAAGGGCGTACCGTTCCGGCTATTTCGGGCTCTTCGGATCGTCAAACCACTGATCGTGTTTTATCCCTCCTTCGTGCCAATACCAGCGCACTCCGGCCTACGACCCCGCCGCGCGCCCCATGATCTTGGCGTGCATGGACCCCAAGTGACCCGATGCGCGTCCGCCACAAGGGTGTTGACCCTGCTGGCACTGACCTGGACCCTGGCGGGCTGCCCGGTCGGCAGCGCGTCGGCCGACGCCTGCGCGTACGCCTCGACGGGCCCGGACGGCACGGTGGCGGTGGCCTACGCCGGCGGCGCGCCGGAGGCGTACGCCGACGGCCCTCTCCGGCCGGCTCCTCCGCCGCCGTGCCCGCCGACGCCGACACCGACCCCCACGCCGACACCCACCCCGACGCCTCCGCCACCGCCACCGCCGAAGCCGAAACCCGTCCCGCGGCCCACGCCCGTCCCCAGGCCGAAGCCGCCCGCCCCCGCTCCCCCGGCGCCCCGGCCGACGCCTCCCCCGCCGCCCCCACCGCCCCCGGCGGCCAGGCCCGTGCCCCCGCAGCCGAAGCCGAAGCCCAGGCCCACCCCGCGGCCGGCCGTGATCCCGGTGAGCTACCCGGCGTACCACCCGCATCCCGCCGCCCGCCCCGCGCCCGGGCACACCGCGCCCGTCACCTACGTCCTGCTCATCGCCGTTCCCGCGATCGTGGCCGTCGCTGCCCTGCGCCCGCGCTGACGCGCCGGCCGCTCACCCCTGGAGGTATCCGTTGTCGGATTGGCTTGTTCTCGTCCTCGCGATGCTGGGGGCCTGCGCCGTGGTGGTGATCGTCACCCTCGTGCGGCACAAGCGGGCACCCGAGGACGAGGACCCCAGCGAGACCCCGGACGTCATCGAGTACATGACGATGTGGATCGGCGTCGTGTACGCGATCGTCCTGGGTCTGGCCATCGCGGGCGTGTGGGAGGCCCGCAGTTCCGCGCAGGACCACGTGCAGTCCGAGGCGCAGGCGCTGCACGAGATCTCGGAGCGGGTCCGGGTCTATCCGCCGGACGTGCGTGACGGGATCCGGAACGATGTCAACGCCTATGTCGGCTATGTCGTGCACACCGAGTGGAACACGATGTCCCGTCAGGGGCGCGTGACCGACCACGGTGCCGCGCTGCTGCAGAAGGTCCGTCAGGACGTCACCGACTACCGGGCGAAGAACGACTTCGAGGCGCAGGCCTACCAGCCGCTGCTGGACCAGATGACCGCCGCCGCCCAGGCGCGCAACGCCCGCGCCGACTCGACGGGGGCCACCATGCCGCCGGTGGTGTGGTGGGGGCTGCTCACCGGGGCGGTGGTCACGGTGGGCATGGTGTTCGCGCTGCAGATCCGGCGGACCAGGCGCGAACTGGTGCTGGCCGGGCTGTTCTCCGCGACCATCGCCTTCATGCTGTTCCTGATCTGGGACTTCGACGCCCCATTCAGCCGGGGCATCGCGGTGACCGCGGAGCCGTTCCTGAACCTGTTCCCCACCGTCACGGGCTGACGGGCCGGGACCGGGCGGGCCTTCGCCCGGTCCCCGAGCGGGACCGGGCGAAGGCCCGTCGGCGTGCGCGGTGCGCTGCTCCGTCTCCTCAGACGCGCTTCTCGTGCCGGCGGCGCAGCCAGTAGGCGCCGCCGCCGATCAGGGCGGCGCCGACCAGGGCACCGCCGATGGCCATGTCGGTGGTCGTGGCCCCGCTGGACCTGCTGCCGCCGATTCCGCCCTGGACACCGCCGAGCACGGTGAAGGCCGCCGGGCGGGTCAGGGTGCGGCCGTTGCAGCGGACGGTGATGTCGTACCGGCCGGGCCGGGCGTCGCGGTTGATGAAGGCGACGCCCCGCGAGATGTTGTCGCGGAACGGAGTCAGCGGGACGGTGCGGAAGGCGCGGGAGGACATCGTGCCGCCCCGGCAGCCGTTCACCGCGACGGTCAGCCGGGCGCCGGCGGGGATCACGCTGGGCGTGGCGAGGATGTTGCGCGGGTTGACGTCTCCCGGGCCGCCGAAGTCGCCACCGAGACCGTTGCCGAGGTCGCCCTCACCGCCGGGGAAGGGGCCGTTGGGTCCCCCGAAGTCGCCGCCGAGGCCGAAGTCGTCGCCGCGGCCGCCGAAGTCACCACCGAGACCGTTGCCGAACTCGTCGCCCCGGCCACCGAACTCACCGCCCAGGCCGTTGCCGAACTCGTCGCCCCGGCCACCGAACTCACCGCCCAGGCCGTTGCCGAACTCGTCGCCCCGGCCGTTGCTGCTGATACGGCCGTTGCCGTTGATGGTGCCGTTGAAGTGGCCGTTGAAGTGACCGGTGCCGTTGAAGCCGCCGAAACCGGGTCCGTTGCCGTTGAAGCCGCCGAGGCCGGGTCGGACGCCGTTGAAGCCGCCGAGGCCGGGTCGGACGCCGTTCACGCCGCCGAGGCCGGGCCCGATGCCGCCGGGGCCGATGCCACCGATGCCACCAACCCCACCGACGCCGCCAACCCCACCGACGCCGCCGACGCCGCCGACTCCGCCGACTCCGCCAACACCGTTGCCGCCTACGCCTTCGAGTCCTTTGCCCGGCACGCCTCCGCCGCCCACGCCTCCGACTCCGGTGCCGCCCACGCCCCCGACTCCGGTGCCGTTGCCGCCCCCGATCACTGTGCCGCCTACGCCTCCGATTCCGGTGCCGTTGACACCCGGGATGCCGGTGCCCGAGCCGGCGATCCCGGTGCCCGAGCCAGTGATGACCCCATTGCCGTTGGAATTGCCGCTGGACGGGCCGCCCCCGTTGCCCATGCCGTCAGCGACGGCCACAGGGGCGGCGAGCCCGAGCACGGCGGCCGCGGCGCACGCGGCCCCCAGCGCACGTTGGTTTCGCATGCGATCCTCCGCGGGAGGCACCCCGGGTCCGGTACCCGGGTCGATCGGCGAGAAAGCGCCTCCCGGATTAGACCCTCGGACGTGCGGAACACGCCCGCATGTCGAGAATGGTCCGTCCTGGTGATACGACACACCGCACGAAAACCACACAATCGGATATTGTCGCAGGTCACGACCCGTCAGAAATTTCCTCGGAATGGCAACTCGGATGGCGCACCCGAAAGGCCCGCGGCCACCCGTTCGCCACTTGCCCCGTCGCCCGTCGCGCGCGCGGGACTTAGCGTTTTCCCATGCGCGATGGACGAGGCGACGGCCGTATCGAGAGGGGATGGCGAATGTCTGCGTCCGAGCTTGCCGAGGAGGAGGAACGGCGGAGGAAGCGCGCCCCGTGGGGCGTGATAGCGCTTGTTCTGCTGACCGGACTGGCGCTCATCCGCAACGGTTCCGGGGAGTTCGACGTCGGTCCGCCGCAGCCCGCCTCGGCGGCGGCGCCGGACACCCGCGCGCCCCGGAGCACCGTCGCCGCCGAGCCCCTCGCGCTGCCGTTCTCCGCCGCCGACCGGATCCGGATCCCTGTGATCCACGTGGACGCGCCGGTGATGGCCGTCGGCCTCGACGCGAACGGCTGGGTCGGCGCACCGCCGCCGGACGACCCCAATCTCGCGGGCTGGTTCACCGGTGCGGTCTCCCCCGGGGAAAAGGGCACCGCGGTCGTCGTCGGCCATGTCGACAACAAGCAGGGCCCCGCCGTCTTCTACGGCCTCGGGGCCCTGAAGAAGGGGAACCGGGTCGAGGTTCTGCGCAAGGACGGAAAGACCGCGGTGTTCGAGGTCTACGGAGTCGAGGTCTTCTCGAAGGCCAGTTTTCCCGGCGACCGGGTGTACGGCTCCAAGGGGACCCCGGAACTCCGGGTCATCACCTGCGGCGGCGGCTTCTCGAAGCAGAACGGCTACGACGGGAACGTCGTCGTCTTCGCCCGCCTGGTCGCGGTCGGCTGAACCGCCGTGACCGGGCGGGCGAACGCCTGCCCGGTCGTCAGACGCGCCGGGGCGGCACGGTGAGGTGATATCCGTTGTCGAGCAGATAGGGCAGCCATTCATGGATGGCCTGCACGGTCTGTGAACGGTCGCCCCCGGCGTCGTGCGACAGCACGACCACACCAGGGGCGGCGCCCTTCTCCACCCGGTCGATGATGGTGCTGGTGCCGGGAGTCTCCCAGTCGGTGGTGTCGACGGTCCAGGCCATGGGCTCCATGCCCATCTCGGCGCCCAGTTGGAACGTGGTGCGGTTCCAGGCGCCGTAGGGGGCGCGGAACCACTGCGGGCGTTCGCCGTAGGTCTCCTCGATGATGTCGCTGGTGCGCACCATCTCGGAGCGGATCTCCTTGCGGTTGAGGGTGGTCAGCAGCGGGTGCGTCCAGGTGTGGTTGCCGACGACGTGACCGTCGTCGGCCATCCGGGCCACCAGACCCCTGTTGACGTCGACGCACTCACCGCACACGAAGAACATCGCCCGCACGTCGTACTTGGCGAGGGTGTCCAGGATGTGCGGGGTGTATTCCGGGTTGGGCCCGTCGTCGAAGGTCAGCATCATGTGCCGGCCGCGTCCGGAGATCTGCAGGATGGGCTCGGTGCGCACCTTCAGTTTGCGCGGCGCCGCCTGCGGCGGGCCGTATCCGGTGAGCGGCTGGAGCCGGAAGGCGGAGGACTTGAGCACCTGGCGGGCCTGTGGGCCGGCGACGGGAACGGCGGTCCGGGCGGTCTCCTCGTCACTGCCCGCCACGATCAATCCGGCCGTGCCCGCGGCTCCCAGAGCGGCGGCTCCGGCGAGAAGCATGCGGCGGCGCGTGAACAACTGATCCTTCTGCATGACTCATGAGTCGCCCCACGGGACACCGGCTCACCACGACGCCACCGGTGCGGCGGCCGGAAATCACCCGGTCGGAGCAACGCGGGGCCGAAGTGGAACCCGATGGGGGCTTCTGATAGTCATTCAGTCCGCACATGAGGCCGGACAACGCACACGGGGGCGAACCGAGTTGACAAGCGGGGGAGAAAGCGGGCCGCGGCGCCGGGCGTTGGCGGTGGTGCTGCTGGCAGTCGCTCAGGTGCTGGTCGTCTTCGACACCATGATCTTCACCGTGGGGCTGCCGTGGATCCAGGTCCGGTCGCAGCTGTCCTTCACGGGACTGACCTGGCTGCTGACCACCTACAGCGTGTGTTTCGCCGCGCTGCCGGTGCTCGCGGTGGCGCTCGGCGAGGCGTTCGGGCAGCGGCGGGTGCTGATGGGCGGGCTCGCGCTGTCCACCCTCGCCGCCGTGGCACCCGCGGTGACGTCGGACGCCACGATCCTGCTGAGCTCGCGGGCGGTGCAGGGCGTCGCGGCGGCGGTGATCACGGCCGGCGCGCTGGCGCTGATCGACTCCACGCATCCCGAGGGGCCGGGCCGGGACCGCGCGCTGAGCGTGCACGGCTGGCGGGAACAGGATCTGAAGAGCGGGGCGTTCCGGGACGCGAGCATGGCGATGTGCGCG
>NZ_JBSGDB010000161.1:0-17645 GCF_053602155.1 Streptomyces sp. NPDC004561 | reverse complement strand
AGAGCGGCGACCGCGGCGGCCCACACCGCGAGGTGGACGGCGCACAGCAGGCGGCGGGGACGCAGGTACCGCAGGGCACCCGCGCGCAGGAACGCCGCCGTCCAGCACAGCTGCGCGCCCAGGAAGAACGCGATCCCGGCGGCGAAGGCCGCCCGGCCGGGCAGCAGCAGCGCCACGTCCCCGGCGGCGGCGAAGCCGAGGCCGGCCAGGACCGGCAGGTGCCGGGTGCCGGTCCGGTGCCACAGGTGTACGGCGAGCACGGGCGCCAGCAGGGGCTTGGCGATCCACTCCAGGGGCGGCAGGCCCGCCGCGACACCGGCGATGTCGAGCGCGGCCAGCGCGGCGAAGGCGACGATCAGCGGCGGCATGTCACCCCTCGGCCCCGGGCGCCCAGCCGGGCGGCCCGAACAGGTAGCCGGCACGGTCGCGCCAGCGCCGCGCCGCGCGGACGTCGCGCCAGGCGGCCCCGAACTCGTGGAAGGCCACCCGCACCGGGTTGTGGGTGTCGATGTTCTTCGTCAGGCCGTACACCACCCGCACGCCCTCCGGTTCGAACGTGCCGAAGATCCGGTCCCAGACGATGAGGATGCCGCCGTAGTTGCGGTCCAGGTAGACGTTGTTCGAACCGTGGTGGACGCGGTGGTGGGAGGGCGTGTTGAAGAACCACTCCACGGGCCGCCACAGCCTGTCCACCCGCTCGGTGTGCAGGAAGAACTGGTAGACCAGGCTGAACGCCTGCTGCAGCAGGATCATCCACGGCGGAACGCCGAGAAGTGCCAGCGGCAGCCAGAAGGGCAGGCCCGTCATCGGCGTCCAGCTCTGGCGCAGGGCGGTCGAGAGGTTGAAGCGGACGCTGGAGTGGTGGACCACATGGCTCGCCCACAGCACCCGCACCCGGTGGTGGGCGCGGTGGAAGGCGTAGTACGCCAGGTCGTCGCCGAAGAACAGCAGCACCCACGTCCACGCGGAGGACGGCGACAGGTGCCAGGGGGCGACGGCGAAGAGAGCCGCGTACAGCAGAATCGTCACCGCCTTCCACGGCATCGCGACGACCTGGCTGCCGGCGCCCATGGACATGCTGGTGACGGTGTCGCGCAGCTCGTAGCCGCGCTCGTCGTCGTCCGGGAGGAAGCGGTAGGACAGTGCCTCGGCGACGACCAGCAGCACGAACGCCGGTATCGCGTAGACCACGGCCGGGATCATGTCAGCGCACCGCCTTCCGGTGCGGGGCCGGCACGCTGCGGGACAGCAGCTCGCGCGCCAGCCGTTCGGCCGCCTCGGACTCGCGCGCCGCGATGTGCGCCGCGAGTCGCCGGTGTGCCTCGACGTCGAGGAGTTCCGCGGTCCGCAGGTCGTCCGGCACGTCGGCGACCGGCAGCGTGCGGTCGGGGCGGAGTCCGGTGGGGCCCTCGTCGGCCGGTTCCGGCCGGGCGGGCTGGTCCGGCTGGTCCTCGGGGTGCTCCGGCAGGGTCACCCAGGCGCGTCCGGCGGGGTCGGACAGGGCGGTGCGCAGGGCCTCGCCGGTCTCGTCCAGCCGGAAGCGGGGCGCGGTGTCGTCGGAGCCGGTGGCGTGGACGACGGTGACCGCGGGCACCGTGAGCGTGGCGCGGAACGTGCCGTCGTGGCGGACCAGGACCTCGTCGCCGGGGGCGAATCCGGTGCCGTCGGCGGTGGCGAGGACCGTGCCGCGCGCCAGCCGGCCCAGCAGCGGCGGGGGTTCCTCCTCCCCCTCCTCCGCGCGTTCGGCCCGGCCGGTGTCCAGGGCGGTACGGGCGTCCTCGGCGGTCAGGCCGACGGTGTGCACCCGGACCTGGACCTCGTCGGCCTCCGGGGCCCGGTCGGTGGCCGGGGCGAGCGCCAGGTCGGACAGGTCGCCGGAGTCGGGGGCGCGCAGTTCGAAGCCGCCGGTCCAGGTGAGCGTGGCGTCGCCGGCGAGCAGCCGGCGGACGTAGCGGCGGCCGGGGCGGTGGGCGACCTGGTACTCGCCGGGCGGCTCGGCCCGCCACTCCTCGGCCAGCGGGGCGAGGCCGCTGCCCGGGGCGAGGTCGACCAGGGTGGCCCGGTACTGCGGGTACTCGGTCAGCAGCACCCGGCCGAAGCCCCACAGGGTGGCGGCGCCGAGGTGGCCGCCGTCGCCGGCCGGGTCGCCGGGCAGCCACTGGGCGCCCTCGGTGACCAGCCACAGCCGGGGCGGGCGGGACGCGGCCTCCAACGCGGCGACCAGCGTGAGGAGTTCGCGGTAGTTGTCCTCGCACTCGGCGCGCAGCCGGTCGGCGGACATCGGCTCCTGGCGCCGGCGCCACAGCCGGCAGACGTCGGTGACGGTGGGGTCCTCCAGGGCGGCCTTGAGGTCCGTGAGGTCGGAGAGCCAGGTGACCTTCAGGCCGGGTTCGGCGGCCAGTTCGGCGGCGCGCGCGGCGGACGGGTCCAGCAGCACGACGTGCCGGGCGGGGGCGCCCTGGCGGGCCGGCAGGGCGCGGCGCACCCAGTCGGGCCGGTGCAGGAACTGGCGGCGGCCGTTGCGGCCCTCCGGCCGGGCCATGCGCACTCCGAGGAGTTCGGCGACCGGGTCGCCGTTCTCCAGCAGCAGCACGTCGGCCAGGCGCCGGTCCTGCTCGCCGCGGACCCGGGCCAGCACCCGCAGGTTCTCGCCGCGCGGCTTGCGGAAGTGCCGTACGGAGGCGATCTCGCGGGGCACGAACACCGGGCCCTCGGGGTCGAGGACGACCAGCGCCTGCACGGCGGCCTCCAGCAGCTCGGCCGGGACGTGCTCGACGGCCGAGGCGTCGCGGCCGGTCAGCTCGCCGGTGACCAGTGCCCCGGCAGGCAGCGTCTGCCCATCAAGGAGCGGCGTCTGGTGCGTGCCGTCGGTGTGCCGGCCGGAAGCCCTCGTATTGGACGTACTTGAGCTTTCGGCCGGTGCGGCGGCAGTGCGTGCCGGGCGTCGCGACGGGGCGGACGTTGTCTGCCGGGGCACTGCGTCGCCGTGCCGGGCGGCGCGCAGCAGGAGGCGCATGCGCGGGCCCTGGGGGCGGCCGACGGAGGCGAGGTCGGTGTAGATGTCCTCGTCGTCGATGTGCTGGGCGGCCGGGGCGAGGCCGGCGTCCAGCTCGGCCAGTTCGGAGACCGGCACGAGGGGTTCGGGTTCGGCGGCGACGACGGCGGTGGCGTGCAGGTTCTCCTCGCCGCCGACGACCGTGAACACCTCGACCTCGGCGGCGCCGCCGGGGCGCGGGCGCCAGCGGGTGGTGAGCGCGGTGACGGTCTCGGCGGGCAGCTCCAGCGGGGCGAGCAGCCTCAGGTCGCGGACGGCGTGGCGGGCGTGGCCCCGGACCGCGTCCTGAACGGCGAGCAGCAGGTCGACGTAGGCGCCGGCGGGCAGGACGGTACGGCCGCCGTCGGCGAGGTCGGCGAGCGCGCCCAGTTCCTCGGCGGTGAACTCCGCGGTGAACTCCCTCACCCCGCTGGCGAACCGCTCCTCGATGCCGAGCAGCGGGTGCCGTGCGGTGCCGTTCGCGGCGGAGCGGCGCGGGGCGACGGAGGGCAGCCAGTAGCGCTTGCGCTGGAAGGCGTAGGTGGGCAGGTCCACGCGGGCGGGCGCCGGGTGGCCGGCGTGGTAGCCGTCCCAGGCGACGGCGAGACCGGCCGCGTAGTACTCGGCGAGCGCGGTCAGGGTGGTCGTGGTGGTGGTGTCCCGGCGGCGCAGGCCGGCCAGCCACACGTGGTCCTCGACCGTGACCGAGCGCCGGGCGAGCGCGGTCAGTCCGGCCTGCGGGCCGATCTCGATCAGGGCGTGCCGGCCGCGCTTGGCGACGGCCCGGATGCCGTCGAGGAAGCGCACGGGCTCGCCGATGTGCCGCACCCAGTAGTCGGGGTTGCCGATCTCGCGGAAGCGGGCGAGCCGGCCGGTGACGTTGGAGATGAGGCTGATCTGCGGCTCGTGGAAGGCGATGCCGTCCAGGGCGGCGCGGAAGTCGGCGTAGACCTCGGCCATCAGCGGCGAGTGGAAGGCGTGGGAGACCTTGAGGCGTTCGACGCGCACGCCCCGCCCGGTGAGGACGCCGGTGACGTCGTCGAGGGCGGCGGTGGCGCCGGAGATCACCGTCTGGTCGGGGGCGTTGACGCCGGCGACGGCCAGGTCGTCGTGGCCCTCCAGGAGCGGGGCGACCTCCTCGACGGGCGCGGAGACGGCGGCCATGCCGCCCTCGGCGGTCACCGCCTGCATCAACCGGGCGCGGGCGGCGACCAGCCTGACCGCGTCCGGCAGGCTGAACAGCCCGGCCACGGCGGCGGCGACGACCTCGCCGATGCTGTGCCCGATGAGCACGTTCGGGCGCACGCCCCAGGCCATCCACTGCCGGGCGAGGGCGTACTCCAGCGTGAACAGCGCCGGCTGGGTGAACTCGGTGCGGTCGATGGCCTCCGGGTCGGCGGCGGTGCCGAGCAGCAGCTCGTGCACGGAGCGGCCGAGGTGCGCGGCGAACAGCTCGTCGCACTCGTCCACGTGGGCGCGGAAGACGGGGAGGGCGGCGTAGAGGGCGGCGCCCATGCCGGCGTACTGGGAGCCCTGGCCGGTGAACATGAACGCGGTCTTGCGGATGCCGGACGGCCCCTCGTGCTCGGCCTCGGCGGCGCGGTCGAGGAGCTTTTCGAGCGCGGCCCGGTCGGCGACGGGGGCGGCGATCCGGTACGGGTGGTGGGTGCGCGTGGTGTTGGCGCTGTGGCAGAGCGCGGCG
Organism: Streptomyces sp. NPDC004561; assembly: GCF_053602155.1. Lineage (NCBI taxonomy): Bacteria > Bacillati > Actinomycetota > Actinomycetes > Kitasatosporales > Streptomycetaceae > Streptomyces > Streptomyces sp. NPDC004561. Next base: position 12,909 of record NZ_JBSGDB010000161.1, on the reverse strand, counting down.
ACGGAGGTCTCGGGCCGCTCGTCCAGCAACCGCCGGTATCCGGCGGCCAGTTCCCGCAGCGCGCCGGCGTTCTTCGCCGAGAGGGTGAACAGCGGTGCGGCACCCTGGGTCTCGGCCCGGCCGGCCGGCTCCGGCGCCTGCTCCAGCACCACGGCGCCGATGGTTCCGGCGAACCCGAAGCTGTTGACGACCGCCCGCCTGGTCTCGGCCTGCCAGGGCTCGCAGGCGGTGGGCACCCGCAGCGGATACAGGTCCCAGGGGATGCGCCCGGAGGGGGTGTCGAGGTTGAGGTGCGGGTAGATCGTGGCGGAGCGCAGCTGGAGCACGGTCTTGATGACGCCGACGATGCCGGAGGCGGGCTCCATGTGGCCGAGGTTGGTCTTCACCGAACCGACCAGGACCGGGCGGTCCTTGGTGTGGGAGTCGACGAAGACGTCCCCGATGGCACCGAACTCGATGGGGTCGCCGAGCGGGGTGCCGGTGCCGTGCGCCTCGACGTACTGGATGTCCTCGGGCTTGAGGTGGGCCACGGCGAGCGCGCTGCGGATGACCTTTTCCTGGGCGGGGCCGTTGGGCACGGTCAGGCCGGCGCTGTCGCCGTCCTGGCCGACGGCCGTGCCGCGCACCAGGGCGAGGATCCGGTCGCCGTCGCGCTCGGCGTCGCACAGCCGCTTGAGGACGACGATGCCGCAGCCCTCGGCGCGCGCGTAGCCGTCGGCGGCCTCGTCGAAGGTCTTGCACTGCCCGTCCGGGGAGAGCATCTGGGCGTTGGAGAACATCACCGGGATGCGCGGGTGGTGCAGGGCGTTGACCCCGCCGCACAGCGCGATGTCGGTCTCGCCGGCGCGCAGCGCGTTCACGGCGAGGTGCAGGGAGACCAGCGAGGAGGAGCAGGCGGTGTCGACGCTCATGCTCGGACCGCGCCAGCCGAGGAAGTAGGACAGCCGGCCGGACAGCGGGAACATGGTGATGCCGGACGCCAGATGGCCGTCCAGCTCCTCGTACGGCAGCGAGTCCAGTTCGAGCGCGTAGTCGATGGAGCTGGCCCCGATGTACACCCCGCCGTTGCCGCGGCGCAGCGGGGCCGGGTCGATGCCCGCGTGCTCCAGCGCCTGCCAGGCGGTCTCCAGCAGCAGCCGCTGCTGGGGGTCCATGTAGCGGGCTTCCTTCGGGGAGATGTTGAAGAAGCCGGCGTCGAACAGGTCGATGCGGTCGAGGAACCCGCCGGCCGAGGCGCGGATCTTGCCCTTGTCGTCGGGGCCCTCGGGGGTGAACGCCTCGACGTCCCAGCGGTCCCGGGGGATCGGGCCGATTCCGCTGCGGCCCTCACGCAGGAAGGCGTCGAACTCGTCGGGCGAGCCGCTGCCGCCGGGGAACCGCAGACCGATTCCGACGATCGCGACCGGCTCGGGCGCCTGCTCTGATTCCTTACGCGGCATGGAGCGACTCCTCAAGCTTCCTGGATGGCCTGGGTCAGGTGGTCCACGAGATGGTCGATCGTCGGCTCGTTGAAGAGCACGCTGACGTTGATGGACAGGTCCAGGAGCTGTTCCAGGCTCTGCCGTATCTCGGTCAGGCGCAGCGAGGTGAGCCCGAGATCGAAATAGCTGATGTCGAGGGGAAGATCCTCGGAATCGTCCATGAGGAGAACGGTCTTGAATTTCTCCAGGACGATTGTCTCGATCTCCTCGGCGAGTTCGCTGCGCGGCAGCTCGCGCAGCCGCTGGAGGGTGCTGTCGACAGGTGGCATGCGCCTCATGCAAGCAGCGCCGGCTGACGCCCCACTGACGGGTCCGGGGCGCCCGGTTGGCTGGATCAGTCGGGTGTCAGCGCCGGGTCAGATTCCGCTGCCACGCTCGCCTTGCTTCAAGAAATCCACACGCCATATCCGAAAGGCTGAAGATGCTTCGCGAAGCCGCGCAGGAGGAGAGTGCTGAGGCACCTTCCGGATTGAAGAGTTACGACCTCTACATCGCGGGCAAGGACGTCGCCGGGGACGGGTGGGTCTACACCGTCAGCGGGCGTTCGCTGCTGGAAGACGTGTTCACCAGCGTGAGCCTGAAGCGCTCCCTCGAGCAGGACCCGGAGTCCGAGGCGGCCAAGCACCCCTACGTCGTGGGGCGTTGCGCGATCGCGGACGACGCCGCCATCGACCTGGCCACCCAGGCGGCCGCGGCGGCCGCCCCCGACTGGGCGGCGGTGCCGCTGGAGCGGCGGATGCGGCTGGGCACCCGGTTCCGCGAGGAACTGATCAAGCACGAGGACGAGTTCCTGCGGATGCTGGTCGCCGAGTCCCACCCGGTGAAGCTGGCCCGCTGGGAGCTGAGCTGCCTGCTGCAGATCTACGCGCCCGGTTCCCTGCGCTGGTACACCAAGCAGATGCGGGTGGAGAAGGAGTACAACGGCCGCCGGCTGATCCTCCAGCGCCAGCCCGACGGTGTGGTCGCCTTCAACCCGCCGCAGAACGCCCCCCTGCCGAGCGCCGCCCTGTGCGTGCTGGCGCTGATGGCCGGCAACGCCGTGGTGGTGCGGGCGCCGCGGAGCATCGCGCTGTCCACGATGTGGCTGCTGCGGGACATCGTCGCCCCGCTGCTGGAGGAGATCGACGCGCCCGCCGGGGTGCTGAACGCGGTGTGCTCCAACCCGAAGCAGACGATGGACCGCTGGATCGCCGACCCGCTGATCAACGACATCTTCTACATCGGCGGCAGCCAGGAGGGCCTGCGCTTCGAGCAGAGCTGCGTGGCGCACGGCAAGAAGCCGATCCTCGAACTCGCCGGCAACGACGGCATCGTGGTGTGGAAGGACGCCGACGTGAAGTGGGCGGCCGAGGCGATCACGGAGTCGTTCTACGGCTCCGGGCAGATCTGCATGGTGCCCAACTACGTGCTGGTCCACCCCGAGGTCGCCGACGCGCTGATCGCCGAGGTGCGGGAACAGGTCAAGGGCATCAGGCCGGGCCTGCCCGAGGAGGAGGACGTGCTGCTGTCGCCGGTGCGGCGCAGCGAGCGGTTCTTCCGGCTGCTGCGCCAGGCCCTCGACAACGGCGCCGAGCTGGTGACCGGCGGCAACCGCACCGAGCTGGACGGCACCGTGTCCGAGACGGGCGTGTTCCTGCAGCCGACGGTGGTGCGGGTGGACGGCCTGGACCGGGCGCGGACGTACGACGTGGTCCGCGAGGAGACCTTCTTCCCGCTGATCCCGATCGTGGTGGCCGAGCGCGACAACGACGACGCCCTTCTCGAGGCGTTCCTGCAGTTCGTCAACAGCAACGACTACGGGCTGCGCAACTCGCTGTGGTCCCGCTCGGACCACGTCGTGGAGACCTTCGTGCGCCGCACGGTCAACGGCGGCCTGCTGAAGGTCAACGACTCCCACATCGGCTTCCTGCCGTACCTGCCGAGCCACGGCGGCACCGGCCGCACCGGCGGCGCGTTCGGCGAGGCCAACTACCCGATGCTCAAGACCTCCCACGTCCAGGGAGTCAGCATCGCCCGCGACGTGAGCCCGTACGACGCGGTCTTCGGCGCCTGATCCACCGCCCTCGAAGTCTTCCGGAGGTTCCCCGTGCGTTCCCTCGATGCCGCCCGGTCCGTGTGCGAGCGGTTCCACCCCGGCCTGCTCAAGGAGCTGGAGCAGATTCCGTACGCCGAGCGGGAGCGGCCCGGCAGCCCGGTGATCGACCTGTTCCGCATCCACGGCGGGGTGGGCCTGCTGATACCCGAGTCCTACGGCGGTCACGGCGCGGCCCCGCTGGAGGCGCTGCGGGTGCAGCTCGCCCTCGGCGCCCTGTCGCCGTCGCTGGTCGCGGCCGTGTCCATGCACCACTTCACCGCCGCCATGCTGTACTCCCTGGCCGTCAAGGCGAACCGGCTCACCCGCGCGCAGACCGAGCTGCTGCACCGGATCGTGCCGGAGCAGCAGGTGATGGCCTCCGGCTGGTCCGAGGGCCGGACCGCGCAGAACATCCTCAAGCCGGCCGTGACCGCGCGCCCGGTGGAGGGCGGGTTCCTGCTGTCCGGGTCGAAGAAGCCGTGCAGCCTGTCCCGTTCGATGAGCCTGCTGACCGCGTCCACCGCCATCCACGGCGAGGACGGCGGCGAGCCGGAGCTGGCGCTCGCGCTGGTCCCGGCGGAGGCGCCCGGGCTGACCGTGCACCCGTTCTGGGGCAACGACCTGCTGGCCGGCGCCGAGAGCGACGAGGTCCGCCTGGAGGACGTGTTCGTCCCCGTCGAGATGGTCGTGCGGGCCGGCGACGACGACCCCACCCGCCTGGACGACCTGCAGTCCGCCGGGTTCGTCTGGTTCGAGATGCTGATCTCCGCCGGGTACGCCGGCTGTGCCGCCGCGCTGGTGGAGCAGGTGCTGGAGCGCAAGCGGGGCGGCGCCGAGGAGCGGGCCGCGCTCGCCGTCGACATGGAGGCGGCGCTGGCCCTGCTGGAGGGCGTGGCCCGCGGCACCGGTCCGGAGCCCGGCGACGAGGAGTCGGTGGCCCGGGTCCTGGTCGCCCGGTACGCCGTGCAGAACGCGCTGCCGGACATCGTCGGGCGGGCCCTGGAGCTGCTCGGCGGCCTGGAGTTCATCAGCAACCCGGCGAGCGCGCAGTCCGCCGCGGCGACGCGTGCGCTGGCCTTCCACCCGCCGTCCCGCATCGCCGCGTCGGAGCCGTTGCTGACGTACTTCGACGGGGGGCCGCTGGTACTGGCGTAGCCGATCCGCGGTCGGGCGACTGCGGCCGGCCGTGGCCGGTCACGCCCGCGCGACGGCAGCCGCACATCGACAGGGCCCCGCGCCCCCTCGGGGCGCCCCCCACACCCACCCCTTTGGAGTGAGCGACACGTGACCGTCATCCAGGAATCCCCCCAGGCCGCGGCGGCTTCGGCCGTCGAGGACGAGGGGGAGATCCTCAACCTGTACCGGGCCCACCTCAGCAAGGGCCGGGCCACGCTCGCCGAGCTGTTCGGCAGCCACATGGAGACGGCGTCCGAGGGCGCCTGGCTCACCACCAGCGACGGTGAGCGCTTCCTGAACGCGGGCGGCTACGGGGTGTTCATCATGGGCGCCCGTCATCCGATCGTCATGGAGGAGGTGGAGCGCCAGCTGCGCACCCACCCCACCGCGACCCGCATCCTGCTGGAGCCGACGGTGGCCCGCGCCGCCGAGGCGCTGGTCTCGGTGCTGCCGCCCGGCCTGGACCGCGTGCACTTCGCGCTGTCCGGCGCGGAGGCCGTGGAGACCGGCCTGAAGCTGGCCCGCGCGGGCGGCTTCAAGCGCACGATCTCGATGCGCGGCGGCTACCACGGCAAGACCCTGGGCGCCCTGTCGGCGACCGCGAAGGACGTCTACCAGGCGCCGTTCCGCCCGCTCGTCCCCGACTTCCAGCACCTGCCGTTCGGCGACGCCGACGCCCTGGAGGCCGAGCTGAGGGCCCACCCGGGCGAGGTGTGCGTGATCCTGGAGCCGGTCCAGGGCGAGGGCGGGGTCGTCATGCCGCCCAAGGGCTACCTCAAGCGGGTCGAGGAACTGGTCCGCGAGTACGAGGGCTTCCTCATCCTCGACGAGGTGCAGTCCGGCTTCGGGCGGCTCGGCGAGTGGTGGGGCGCCGACATCGAGGGCGTCGTCCCGGACGTCCTGCTCACCGGCAAGGCGCTCGGCGGCGGGGTGATGCCGGTGTCGGCGGCCGTCGCCACCCGCAAGGCGTTCCGCCCCTTCGACAAGGACCCCTACGTCCACACCGCCACCTTCTCCGGGCAACCGGTGCTGATGGCGGCCGTGCAGGGCGCGATCCGGGCCGTCAAGGAGGAGCGCCTGGTCACCCGGGCCATGGACCTCGGCGCCCGGCTGCTGCCGCGGATCGCGGAGGTCGCCCACCGCAACATCCCCGAGCTGGTCGTGGACGTCCGCGGCCGGGGCCTGCTCATCGGCGTCGAGCTGGTCGAGGCGGGCCTCGCCGGCGAGCTGCTGATCGAACTGTTCAACCACGGCGTGGTCGCCAACCACTCCATGAACGGCAGCTCGGTGGTGCGGTTCACCCCGCCCGCCGTGCTGGACGACACCGACGTGGACTTCCTCGTCAACTCCTTCGACCTGGCCACCCGCGACCTGATCAAGGGCGCGGCCAAGATGCCGGAAGGCGGTAACTGATCGTGCGGCACGTCGAACTCGATGCCCTGATACCCGCGGAGCAGGCCGAAACGGTCCTGCACGCCGTACGGCGCTGGGAGCGGTACCCCGACCTCGCGCCCCACGTCAACGCGACCACCGTGCACACCTCCTACCCCGAGCCGAACCCCTCCTCCAGCTGGGAGCTGCACTTCCGCAGCGGCCTGCTGCGCTGGACCGAGGACGACACGGTGCTGCCGGAGGCGGGCGAGATCCGCTTCGAGCAGTCCGACGGCGACTTCGACTCCTTCTCCGGGGTCTGGTCCGTCCAGCAGTCCGGGGCGGACGTCACCGTCCGGTTCGACGCCGACTTCGACTTCGGCATCCCGAGCCTGGAGGGCATCCTCGACCCGATCGCCGAGCGGGTCATCAAGGAGACCGTCGCCTGGGCGCTGACCGGCCTGTTCCCGGCCGTGCGCATCCAGGGCGGCATCGAACTCACCACGCCCGCCGCGGTCGGCGCGTAGGACCCGCGCGAGGAGCTGACCATGGACCAGGCGAACCCCTTCGAGACCCCGCGCACCTACTCGCTGCACCGCGCCGAGTACCTGGTGGGCCTCGCCGTCACCACCGGCCTGATCGCCTACCACTTCGGCGACATCCGCTGGCTGCCGGCGCTCGGACTGTTCCTCTACATCGACCTGATCGGCTACATCCCGGGCGCCATCGCGTTCCGCAGGAGCGGCGGGCGGCCGATCCACAAGGCGTACTACGTCCTCTACAACGTCATGCACAGCCTCATCACGCAGGGCGCGGTCGCCGCGCTGTGGTGCTGGCTGGTCAAGCCGGAGTGGGCGCTGCTGGTGCTGCCGTTCCATCTGTTCGGCGACCGGGGCCTGTTCGGCAACTTCATGAAGTCCTTCGCGCTGCCCTTCGAACCGGTCCGCCAGGAGGGCTATCTGCGCCTCCTCGACGACCTGGGCCTCGAACACCCGAAGCCCGTGGGGCACGCCATGGACCCGGTGCCGGTCGGGCACGTCCCGGCGCGGCCGGCCGTACGCGAGACGGAGGCCGTGCGATGACCACCGCCACCGTACGCCGTACGGTCCGCCAGGACCCGGACGAGCGCCGGCGCGCCCTGTACCACCTCGCCTCCCCGGTCTCCGTGCTGACCACGGGTCCCGAGGAGCGGATGCACGGCACCACCGCGAGCACGGTCACCCTGGTCTCGCGCTCGCCGCTGCTGGTCGGGGTCGTCCTGCGGGCGGGCTCGTCCTTCGCCCGACTCGCGGCGGAGGAGGGCCGGTTCGCGATCAACGTGCTCGGCGGCGAGCAGGCGGACGTGGCCCGCCGGTTCGCCGACAGCGCCCGGCCCGACGGGGCCACGGCCTTCGCGGGCCTGGCCTGGACGACCGACCGGTACGCGCACGCCCCGCTGATCGCGGGCGCGCTCGCCCACTACGTCTGCCGGTTCCACTCCGCGCACGCGGCGGGCGACAGCGAACTGCTGCTCGGCCATGTCGTACGCGCCACCGCGGACGAGGGCCTGCCGCTGTTCAGTTACGCCGGCGGCCTGTACGCCGGCTCCCTGCGCCCGGCGAAGGAGGCCGCCGCATCATGACCGCACCCGTGGCACCTGAGGCGGACTGGGACAAGGCTCCCGGTCTGCTGGACGGCGCGAAGGAACTCACCCTCGGCCCCGAGGAGTGCGACCTCGCCTACTGGATCACCTCGGTGGCCCAGGGCACGCTGCGCGACCGCGGGGTGACCGGCCACCACGAGGACGCCCTCACCCCCGCCTTCCTGAAGGCGCCCGGCCCGCTGCGGCAGGCGCTGGTGCTGGAGTTCGGCTTCCGGGCGCTGGCGGAGGAGCTGGCCACCCGGCTGCTCGGCCACTACGTCTCGATCGCGCCCGGCATTCCCGAGATGGAGTTCTACGCCACCCAGCTGATCGACGAGGCCCGGCACGCCCGGGTCTTCCGCCGGCACCTGGTGGAGCTGGGCGTCCCGGCGGGCACCCTGCTGAAGGACATCGAGGAGATGGCCCGGGACTACCGCGAGCGGGTGCTGGACCCGGTGGTGGACTTCACCCTGGACATCGTCCGCGACCAGGCCGACTTCCCCGGCGGGGTGGCCGTGTTCGCCATCATCATCGAGGGCGTGCTCGCCCCGGCCGCCGAGCTGAGCGAGCGCAAGTGGACCCCGCTGTCCCCGGCGACCGGCGAGATCTCCCGGGGCACCGCCATCGACGAGATCCGCCATCTCACCGTGGCCAGCACCATCCTGCGCGACCACGTCGCGGCGCACCCGGAGTACAGGCCCAGGCTGCTGGAGATCCTGCGCTCCGGGGTGAAGCTGTGGGACGAGATCCCGGACCGGGAGTTCGTCATCCACCGCGAGGAGCTGTTCCAGGAGGGCATGCTCCAGCACGCCGGGCTGATCGGGGACTACGAGATCTGGCCGGGTGTGCGGATGCTCGACACCACCCCCGAACAGCGCTACGACATGGCCGAGCGGTGGACCGACGAGATGGCCGAGGTCCGCATGGCGTACATGGGCCTGCCGGTGGAGGTCCTCGCCTCGGAGGCCGGCGCATGAGCACCGGGCGGGCGGCGGTCGTCAGCGGGATCGGGTCGTACGTCCCGCCCAACGTCGTCACCAACGACGACCTGTCGCGGCGGCTGGACACCTCCGACTCCTGGATCCGGACCCGGACCGGGATCGCCGAGCGGTTCTTCATCTCGCCCGGCACCTCCACCGGCGACCTGGCGGTGGAGGCGGGTCTCAGGGCGCTGAAGTCGGCGGGCGACGAGCAGGTCGGGGCGGTGGTGCTGGCCACCACCACCCCGGACCAGCCCTGCCCGGCGACCGCGCCGCAGGTGGCTGCGCGGCTGGGGCTCGGGCAGGTGCCGGCCTTCGACGTGGCGGCGGTCTGCTCCGGGTTCCTGTACGGCCTGGCGTCCGCCGCCGGGCTGATCGCGGCGGGCGTGGCCGACAGCGTGCTGCTGGTCGCCGCCGACGCCTTCACCACCATCGTCAACCCGCAGGACCGCACCACCGCGGTGATCTTCGCGGACGGCGCGGGCGCGGTCGTCCTGCGGGCCGGCTCGGCCGCCGAACCGGGGGCGATCGGGCCGCTGGTGCTCGGCAGCGACGGCGAGCTGAGCCATCTGATCGAGGTCCCGGCGGGCGGCTCCCGGCAGCGCTCGTCGAACCGTCCGGCCGACCCGGAGGAGCACTACTTCCGGATGCTCGGCCGGGAGACCTACCGGCACGCGGTGGAGCGCATGACCAGCGCGTCCACCGAGGCCGCCGAGCGGGCCGGCTGGCGTCTGGCCGACGTCGACCGGTTCGTGGCGCACCAGGCCAACGCCCGGATCCTGGACGCCGTCTCGGACCGGCTCGGCGTCCCCGGGGAACGGCGGCTGAGCAACATCGCGCGGGTCGGCAACACCGGCGCCGCGTCCATCCCGCTGCTGCTCGCCGAGGCCACCGCCGAGGGGCGGCTCACCGCGGGCCACCGGGTGCTGCTCACCGCGTTCGGCGGCGGGCTGTCCTGGGGTGCGGCCACCGTCGTCTGGCCGGAGCTGCAGACCATCTGACAGACCGTCAGCAATAGTCCGTAACTCATATCGATTCAGCGGTACGCGGGGCGCGTACACCTTCGAAAGGAACCGACATGCTGGAGCAGCTCAAGGAAATCCTGTCCAACAAGCTCAAGGTGTCGCCCGAGGCCATCACCCCGGAGGCCACCCGGGAGGACATCGAGCTGGACTCGCTGGCCGTGGTGGAGCTGTCGCTGCTGCTGAAGTCCGAGCTGGACCTGGACATCAGCGACGACGACCTCCTGGAGGCGCAGACCGTGGCCGACATGGTCCGGCTCATGGAGGAGCGGAGCGCGACGGTCTGATGGCCGGCATGGACATCGCCGTCACCGGGCTCGGCCTGGTCACCCCGGGTGGGATCGGGGTCGGGCCGAGCTGGGCGGCGGTCTGCGACGGCAGGCCGGCCGCCGCCTTCGATCCGGTGCTGGCGGACAACCCCGTAATGATCTCCTGCCGGGTACCCGGCTTCGACCCCGAGACCCTGCTCAGCGCGCGGCGGGCGCACCGCCTGGACCGGTTCGTGCAGTTCGCCCTGGTCGCCGCGCACGAGGCGGTGGCCGACGCGGGCCTCGACCCGCAGACCTGGGACGGCGCGCGGGTGGGTGTGGTGCTGGGCTGCGCCGACGGCGGTCCGGGCACGGTCGAGGACCAGCACCATGTGCTGCGCGAGCAGGGCGCCGACCGGGTGTCGCCGCTGCTGCTGCCGATGCAGCTGCCGAACATGCTGGCCGGTCAGACGGCCATCGAGTTCGGGGCGACCGGGCCCAACCTGGTGGTGGCGACCGCCTGCGCCTCGGGCGCGACCGCCATCGGCACCGCCCGGGACCTGCTGGTCCTCGGCCGCTGCGACATCGTGCTGGCGGGCGGCAGCGAGGCCATGATCACCCCACTGGTCATGGCCGGGTTCGCCCAGATGGGCGCGCTGTCGAAGCGGCACGACGACCCGGCGTCCGCGTCCCGCCCGTTCGATGTGGACCGGGACGGCTTCGTCGCCGGCGAGGGCGCCGGGATCCTCGTGATGGAACGCGTCGCGGACGCGCGCGCCCGGGGCGCGTACGTCCACGGCCGGATCATCGGCTACGGCGCCACCGCCGACGCCCACCACATGACGTCGCCGCATCCCGACGGCGCCGGCATCGAGGCGGCGGTGCGAGCGGCTCTCGCGGACGCGGGCGCCGACCCGGACGACGTGCAGCACGTCAACGCGCACGGTACGTCGACACCGCTCAACGACCTGTCCGAAGCCCGCATGATCCAGCGGACCCTGCGCGGGGATCCGCTGGTCACGTCGACGAAGGGAGTCACCGGGCATCTGCTGGGCGCGGCGGGAGCGGTGGAGGCCGCGTTCGCCGTGCTGAGTGTGGAGCACGAGACCATCCCCCCGACCGCCAACCTGGTCATGCCCGATCCCCGGATGGAGATCAAGCTGGCCCAGACCGTCACCGAGATGCCGATCGACCTGGCGCTGAGCAACTCGCTGGGCTTCGGTGGGCAGAACACCGCGCTGGCCATAGCACCGGCGTGACGCACGTCGTCCGTCCGCGGGCCCTTCGTGGCCCGCCGTGCAGTGCCCCGCGCCCCTCGCGGGGCGCTTCGAGCAGCCGTCCGCCGAGAGGTCTCCGCGGGCGGCTGCTGCCCTTACGTCCCTCTCCCCAGTTCTGGAGTTCCCATGTCCACCAGTGGTTCGCCGCCCCCGTCCGGGCGGCTCGGCACCGCGCACATCCTCTTCCTCATCGTGGCCGCCGCCGCGCCGCTCTCGGCGATGGTCGGCACGGTCCCGCTCGCGTTCGCCTTCGGTGACGGGGCCGGCGTGCCGGCGGCCTTCCTGTTCGCCGGGGTCACCCTGCTGTGCTTCTCGGTCGGCTACGCGGTCAGCGCCCGGCGCACCGGCGGGTCCGGCGGGTTCTACGCCTCCGTCGCGGACGGCCTCGGGCGGCCGCCGGCGGTGGCGGCCGGGTATGTGGCCCTGCTGTCCTACAACTGCGCGACCATCGGACTGGCGGGCGCGCTCGGCTACTTCACCCAACTCGTCCTCGCCGCCCACGGGCTGACGGTGTCCTGGGAGTGGTGCGCGGCCGTCGGGCTGGTGCTGACCGCCGTCCTCGGCTACCGGGAGATCGCGCTCAGCGCCCGGGTACTCGCCCTGCTGATGCTGGGCGAGATCGGGGTCCTCGCGGCCCTGGACGTGGCGATCCTCGTCCGGCACGGGCTGCACGCGCTGCCCACCGCCTCCTTCTCCCCGCACACGGCCGCCGGCCCGGGCGTCGGTGTCTCGCTGATGTTCGCGTTCGTCTCCTTCATCGGGTTCGAGTCGGCCGCGCTGTACGGCAAGGAGTCGCGCAACCCCGAGCGCAGCGTGCCGCGTGCCACGTACGCGGCCGTCGTCCTGATCGCCGGCTTCTACGCGCTCACCAGCTGGCTGGCGGTGGGCGCGATCGGCGGCGACCGGGTGCGGGAGGTCGCGAGCAAGCAGATGGGCGACCTGTTCTTCGGGCTCGGCGACGACTTCCTCGGCAAGACGGGCAGCACCGGGCTCCAGATCCTGCTGTGCACCAGCCTGTTCGCGGCGACGCTGGCCCTGCACAGCGCCGCCAACCGCTACGCCCAGGTCCTCGCCGAGGACGGGCTGCTGCCGGCCGCGCTGGCCGCCGAGCACCCCCGGCACCGCTCCCCGCACCGGGCGAGCATCGCGCAGAGCGTGCTGACCACGCTGGTGGTGGCCGGCTTCGCGGTCGCGGGCCTGGACCCGTACGCCGACCTGACCACCAGCATGCTCGGCCTCGGCACCCTCGGCATCGTGGCGCTGCAGGCGCTGGCCGCGCTGTCCGTGCTCGGGCTCAGGCTGCGCGCGGGGCGCGGGCACTGGTGGCGGGAGACCGTCGCCCCGCTGCTCGGCTTCGCCGGGCTCGCCACCTCGGTGTGGCTGGTGGTCGGCAACTTCGACATGCTCACCGGCTCGCCCTCGCCGGTGATCGCCGCGCTGCCCTGGCTGCTGCCGCTGGTCGCGGCGGGCGGCCTGGTGTACGCGGCCCGGCTGCGCTCCGCCCACCCGCTGCGCTACCGGCTGCTCGGCACCCGGCACACCGCCTCCCCCGCGCCCGATCACTCCCCCCTGGCGGCGGCCGAGTCCGGGCTGTCGATCACCGTGCTGCACGCCGATCTCGACGAGGCGTCCTTCCCGCTGCGCCGGCAGGTGGTCAAC
>NZ_JBSGDB010000160.1:0-17725 GCF_053602155.1 Streptomyces sp. NPDC004561 | reverse complement strand
CGCCAGCCGTGCGGAGGTGTTCGCGGACCTGGTGCAGGACTCCGTGGAACGGCGCCGTGCGGAGGCGCGGACGGGGCGCGGGGACGACCCTGCCACCGGCGGAAAGGGGCACGCGAAGAACCCCGATGGCCGTCGCCACGTGTGGCGGCCGGCGCGCGCTGTCGATCTGCACCCGGCTATGGTGGCATCGCATACCAGACATTTATGTGATCTTCAGGGCAATCGCCGTGTCGGGTGACGGGCATGCCGACGGCGGGCCGCCGGACGGCGGGCTGCCGGACGACGCGCCGCCGAGCGCCACCGGCGGCCGTGGCCGGAAGGCGGGGATGACGCGGGACCACCGGAAAAACCGTTTGAAATTCACCACTCTGCGACGCGAACCTTTCACGGCTTGTTACCGGTAGCTGCCGCCTCCCCTCCCTGACACGAGCCGCTGGGACGTCATGCAGATTCAAGATCTTCCGTATTCCGACCCAGGCGTGCCCGACGCGCGCTCGGGCCCCCGATTCCTGTGGTGGCTCTGGCGCAACCAGCTGGGCGGCCAGCTGAAGTCGCTGGCCTGGGGCCTGCTCCACTTCGTCTCCGTCTCGGCACTGCCCTTCTGCGTCGGCCTCGCCGTGCAGGCGGTCATCGACCGGTCCGGCACCCGGCTCGCCCTGACGGGTGTTCTGATGCTGCTGTGCGGCACGGGCATCGCCGTCGGCGACACCTTCCTGCACCGGACCGCGGTCACCAACTGGATCACCGCGGCCGCCCGGGTCCAGCAACTGCTCGCGCGCAAGGCGGCCGAGCTTGGCTCGGCGCTGACCCGGCGGGTCGCGGCCGGTGAGGTGGTGGCCGTCTCCACCGGAGACGTCGAGAAGATCGGCTGGTTCGTCGAGGCGCTCTCCCGGTTCACCGCCGCCGCGCTGACGGTCGTCGTGGTCTGCGCCGGCCTCGTCGTCTACCAGCCCGCGCTCGGCGTGGTCGTCGCCGTCGGACTGCCCGCGGTGGCGCTCGCGGTGCTGCCGCTGCTGCCGCGGGCGACGCGCCGCGCCGACGTACAGCGCGAGAAGGCGGGCCGGGCCACCGAGCTGGCCTCGGACACCGTCGCCGGACTGCGCGTGCTGCGCGGCATCGGCGGCGAGGAGCTCTTCCTGGACCGCTACCGCCGCGCCTCCCAGGAGGTGCGGCACGCGGCGGTGCGCAGCGCCCGGATGTGGTCGCTGATCTCCGCCATCCAGGTGCTGCTGCCCGGGCTGCTGCTGATCGCGATCGTCTGGCAGGGAATCCACCTGGCCCGCCAGGGCCGGATCACCGTGGGCGAACTGGTCACCGTCTACAGCGCCGTGATGGTCCTGAACTACCCGCTGCGCCACTTCGAAGAGATCGCGATGGCCTACTCCTTCTCCCGCCCCTCGGCCAAACGGGCCGCCCGGGTGCTGTCGCTGCAGAGGTCCACGGCCACCGGCGGCAACCGAGACGCCGAGGTGCCGGGCGGCGACCTGTACGACCCCGCCACCGGACTGCTCGCCCCGGCCGGCCGGCTCACCGCCGTGGTGTGCGGCGACCCCGACGCGGCCGGACGGCTCGCGGAGCGGCTCGGCGGCCACCCCGCGGAACCGGGCGGCTCGGTGCTGCTCGGCGGGGTGCCCCTGGACGAACTCCCCCTGGACAGCGCCCGTACCGCCGTGCTCGTCCAGGACAAGGACCCGGTACTGCTGTCCGGCACGCTGCGCGAGCTGCTCGACGTGCCCGCCTCCGGTGCCGTACGGCCTGCCGACGCGCTCGCGGCCGCACAGTGCGGGGACGTCCTGGACGCGCTCGTGCAGGGCTCCCTGGACGCCGCCGACCCGATGGACGCCCGCATCACCGAGCGCGGCCGGTCCCTCTCCGGCGGCCAGCGGCAGCGTCTCGCGCTGGCCCGATCGCTGATCACCGACCCAGAGGTGCTGGTGCTGGACGAGCCGACCTCCGCGGTCGACTCCCACACCGAGGCCCGGATCGCGGACGGACTGCGCCGGCTGCGGTCGGGGCGCACGACGGTGGTGTTCACCTCCTCACCACTGCTGCTCGACCGCGCGGACCGGGTCGTCCTGGTCCATGACGGCGAGGTCGTGGCCACCGGCGGGCACCGGGAGCTGCTCGACACGGAACCCCGGTACCGGGCCGTGGTGACCCGGGAGACCGACGACGAACTGACCGCGGCCGACGAGGATGCCCTGATGGGCGCCCTCCAGGAGCTGGAAGAGATCGAGGAGAGCGCATGATCGGCGTTGCGCCACCGGCGTACGACCCGGCGGCCCCGACGACCGCCACCACCCTGCCCGTCGGCGCGGCCGCGACCGTGCGTGCCTACGTCGCCGAGCTGTTCCGCCGGCACCGCCGGGCCTTCCTGCTGCTGATCGCCGTGAACACGGTGGCCGTGATCGCTTCCATGGTGGGCCCCTACCTGCTCGGCGGGCTGGTCCAGCGCGTCTCGGACGGAGCCCGTGAGCTGCACCTGGGCCTGACCGCCGGGCTGTTCCTGCTCGCCCTCGCCGTGCAGACCGTGTTCATCCGGCAGGTACGGCTGCGGGGCGCCATGCTCGGCGAGCGGATGCTGGCCGACCTGCGCGAGGACTTCCTCGTCCGGTCGGTCGGGCTGCCGCCGGGCGTGCTGGAGCGGGCGGGCACCGGCGACCTGCTCTCCCGCATCACCACCGACATCGACCGCCTGGCCAACGCCATGCGGGAGGCCGTGCCGCAACTGGCGATCGGTGTCGTGTGGGCCCTGCTGCTGCTCGGCGGACTGGTCGTGACGGCCCCGCCGCTCGCGGCGGCCGTGCTGCTCGCCGGCCGGTACTGGTCGCCGGGTGCCGCTGGTACTTCAAGCGGGCACCCGGCGGCTACCGCTCCGAGGCCGCCGGGTACGCCGCCGTCGCCGCCGCGCTCGCCGAGACCGTGGACGCCGGCCACACCGTGGAGGCGCACCGCCTGGGCGCCCGCCGCGTCGCCCTGTCGGAGCGCCGGATCAAGGAGTGGACGGCCTGGGAGCGCTACACCCTCTGGCTGCGGTCCGTGCTCTTCCCGGTCATCAACGCCGTCCACGTCATCGTCCTCGGCTCGGTCCTGATGGTCGGCGGGGTGTTCGTACTGCGGGGCTGGATCGGGGTGGGCCAGCTGACCACCGGCGCGCTCGTCGCCCAGATGCTGGTCGATCCGGTGAACCTCATCCTGCGCTGGTACGACGAGGTGCAGGTGGCCCAGGTGTCGCTCGCCCGCCTCGTCGGGGTGCGGGACATCGAACCGGCCGCCGGGGAGGCCGCGCTGGCCCCGGACGGGCGGGACGTGCAAGCCGACCGGGTGCGCTTCGGCTACCGCGAGGGCGTCGACGTGCTGCGCGAGGTGTCCCTGCGGGTCGCGCCGGGCACCCGGCTCGCCCTGGTCGGCCCCTCGGGCGCGGGCAAGTCCACGCTCGGCAGGCTGCTCGCCGGGATCTACGCGCCCCGGGAGGGCCGGATCACCCTGGGCGAGGCTGAGCTGTCCCGGATGACGGCCGAACGCGTCCGTTCCCATGTCGCCCTCGTCAACCAGGAGCACCACGTCTTCGTCGGCTCCCTGCGGGACAACCTTCTGCTGGCCCGCACCGGCGCCACGGACGCCGAGCTGTGGGCGGCCCTGGGCGCCGTCGACGCGGACGACTGGGCGCGGGCACTGGACCACGGCCTGGACACCGAGGTCGGATCCGGGGGCCTGGCGCTGACCCCGGCGCAGGCGCAGCAGATCGCGCTGGCCCGGCTGGTGCTGGCCGACCCGCACACGCTGGTCCTGGACGAGGCCACCTCGCTCCTCGACCCGCGCGCGGCCCGCCACCTGGAACGCTCCCTGGCCCGCGTACTGGACGGCCGCACGGTCGTCGCCATCGCCCACCGCCTGCACACCGCCCACGACGCCGACGTGATCGCCGTCGTCGAGCAAGGCCGCATCACCGAGCTGGGCAGCCACGACGACCTGGTCGCCGCCGACGGGGCGTACGCCGCGCTCTGGCGATCCTGGCACGGCTGAGAAACCGGGGCAGCCGCCGCCGACCGCCCACGCGGGAGCGGGGTCCGCGCCGGTGCCGGCGGCGGTGAGCACGGCACGGGTCCCGGCGCCGGTACTGGCAGAACCGATCACTGCGGCGGTGGTCAGCGCCGGGGTGCCTGGGGTGCTGCCGGCAGAAGTGATCACTGTTCGGGAGCCGGGACGAGTGCCCACGGCAGTGGCCGCCGCCCGGGCACCTGGGGATGCAGCGGCGGAAGTGATCACGGTGGGCATGTCCGCGCTGGTGTCGGAGCAGCGGCCGCAGTGAGCTGTGCCGTCGCTGGCAGCCAGGTCACCGTGCACGGCGGGAGGCCCCTGGGCGCACCCCTGAGGCCGTGCGGGCGGCCGGGAGCGCGACCGTGGTGCCGGAGAGTGCGGCCACGGCACCGGGCCTCCGGCCACCGGAGGGCCACGACGATCCTCCGGCGGCGGGCCGGTGCCCGGACGGGCTCGCCGGGCCCCGCTGCCGGGGCGCGGGCCCCACACGGGGCACTGCCGTTGCGCGGTGGCGAGCAGGGGTGGAAGTCTGGAGAACGGCACAGGCTCGGGGTTCGCCCGCGAACCGTTCGGATCGCGTCTGGCGGCACCTGTGCCGCGCGTGCCGACGGCCCACCGCCCCATTCGGCGGAACCCGGCCGTCCTCACCACCTGGAGGTAGTCGTGGACAGCGCCGACAGCTGGGGGGACGACGTCTACCAGCCCGATCCCTCTGAGATCCGGGAGGACTCGGGGGTGCTCGACGTCGAGGACACTCTGGACTTCGACGGCGTCGACGATCCCCTCGACCGCGGCTGGTCCCCTCCCGAGCGTCCGTGGGCGGTGGAACACGACGGTGTGACGGCGGCCGAACGGCAGGCAGGCGAAACCCTCGACCAGCGGCTTGCGGAGGAAACACCCGACCCGGACGCGCCCGACGGCGACGGCATCGGTGACTGCGACAGCACCGACGGGGAACTCCTCGACAACGAGGTCGGCCACCTCCGCTCCGGCCGGCTGGTGGCCCCCGACGAGGGGGTGCACGAGGACGAGGAGGCCGCCCTCGTCGCCACCGACGTGGGCATCGACGGCGCCGCCGCCTCCGCCGAGGAGGCCGCGATGCACATCGTCGACGAGGACACACTGTCCGGCTGACCCGCGCACCCCGGCCGCCCCGCACGCGCCCTGCCCGACCGCCCCGGACGAGGAGCCGCCATGCAGCAGGACAAGCACCCCGACTACCACCCCGTGGTCTTCCGCGACCGTGCCGCCGGCTACGCCTTCCTGACCCGGTCCACCGCGCAGAGCGAGCAGACCATCGACTGGGACGACGGCCGGACCTACCCGGTGATCGACGTGGAGATCTCCTCGGAGAGCCACCCCTTCTACACGGGCAAGGCCCGCACGGTCGACACCGAGGGCCGCGTCGCCCGCTTCGAGCGCCGGTACGGCGGGGCGGACGCGGGCGACGCGGGCTGAGCCCGCAGGACGCCTCAGATCACATTGAGGGCCGCCGCGCAGCCCACTCCCCCGAGCAGCATGAACACGGGCATCAGCACCTTCAGCTCGACCCAGCTGCCCGCGCGGAACCGCATCACCTTCGGCGGCCCCACCGGGTACCAGCGCTTGCGGCCCATCGGGATCGGCCACAGGATCGGGCAGCCCGACACGGTCAGCGCGTCCCCGATGTCGTGCACCAGCGCGCCCAGCACGATCGGCAGCCCCAGCCACAGGTACTGCTGCCCGGGCTCGATGAACAGCCAGTGCGAACCGTTGCCCGGCTTGTCGAGCACTCCCGCCAGGATCCACGCGCTGGTCGCCGCCAGGAGCCAGACCAGCACGTCGCTGCTGGAGCCCCGGGCCGCCCGCCAGAGCAGACCCTCGATCGCCAGCACCATGTGCACGAACAGGATCGCCAGCACCGCCCAGCGGCCCCCCGCGATCGCCGCCGCCGAGCAGCCGGCGCCGATCAGGACCGCCCACAGCCAGGTGTGCGTGAGCGTACGGTGACCGCCGGAGCGGCGCGGGTCGCCCTGCTTCCTGGTCGCCTTGTAGACGGCGTACGACAGCTTGTCCACGATCTCGCAGATCCAGCGGGAGATCGGCCCGAAGGCGCGCGAGATGGTGGCCGCCTTGTGGTCGAGATCGGGGGCGAGCGCGGCACCGGCGCAGATCAGGGCACCGCAGAGAAGCACCGGCCAGGGCATCGGGTGACCGGCCGCGGCGGCGGCCGCTCCGACGCCGAGCCAGGCCGCGGCCCCCGACAGTGAGTGTGCTGGTCCCATCATGGCCGCTTCCCGCCCCGTTCCTCGTGTGCCGCTGTCCAGTTGACCCGGTGCACTGACGCGCCGTCGGCGACACAGCGTAGCGGTCATGATCTTCGTATTCGCAGCCGATTCCCCTCTCGGGGACAAGGCCAGGCAAGATGGGGGCGTGACCCTCATCGATCAGCTGCCGCCGACCGCCGACCCCGACGCCCTGTACGAAGCCTTCGAGTCGTGGGCGCAGGAGCGCGGTCTGACCCTCTACCCCCACCAGGAGGAGGCGCTGATCGAGGCGGTGTCCGGGGCGAACGTGATCGTCTCGACGCCCACCGGGTCCGGCAAGAGCATGATCGCGGCGGGTGCCCACTTCGCCGCGCTGGCCCGGGACGAGGTCACCTTCTACACGGCCCCGATCAAGGCGCTGGTGTCGGAGAAGTTCTTCGAGCTGTGCAAGCTGTTCGGCACCGAGAACGTCGGCATGCTCACCGGCGACGCCTCCGTGAACGCCGACGCGCCGGTGATCTGCTGCACCGCCGAGGTGCTGGCGTCGATCGCGCTGCGCGACGGCAGGCACGCGGACGTCGGCCAGGTCGTGATGGACGAGTTCCACTTCTACGCGGAGGGCGACCGCGGCTGGGCCTGGCAGATCCCGCTGCTGGAACTGCCCCAGGCGCAGTTCATCCTGATGTCTGCCACTTTGGGCGATGTGTCTTTCTTCGAGAAGGACCTCACCCGCCGCACCGGCCGGCCGACCTCGGTGGTCCGCTCGGCGACCCGCCCGGTGCCCCTCTCCTACGAGTACGAGCTGACCCCGCTCACCGAGACGCTCACCGAACTGCTGGAGACCAAGCAGGCCCCCGTGTACATCGTCCACTTCACGCAGGCGCAGGCCGTGGAGCGGGCGCAGGCGCTGATGAGCATCAACATGTGCTCGCGCGAGGAGAAGGACCAGATCGCCGAGCTGATCGGCAACTTCCGCTTCACCACCAAGTTCGGCCGCAACCTCTCCCGCTACGTCCGGCACGGCATCGGCGTGCACCACGCGGGCATGCTGCCCAAGTACCGGCGGCTGGTGGAGAAGCTCGCCCAGGCCGGTCTGCTGAAGGTCATCTGCGGCACGGACACGCTCGGCGTGGGCGTCAACGTGCCCATCCGTACGGTGCTGTTCACGGCCCTGACCAAGTACGACGGCAGCCGTGTGCGCACGCTGCGGGCCCGGGAGTTCCACCAGATCGCGGGACGGGCCGGCCGGGCCGGTTTCGACACGGCGGGACTCGTCGTCGCGCAGGCGCCGGAGCACGTCATCGAGAACGAGAAGGCGCTGGCGAAGGCGGGCGACGACCCGAAGAAGCGGCGCAAGGTGGTGCGCAAGAAGGCCCCGGAGGGCTTTGTCGCCTGGACGGAGAACACCTTCCAGAAGCTGATCGAGTCGGAACCGGAGCCGCTGACGTCCCGGTTCCGGGTGACGCACACGATGCTGCTGTCGGTGATCGCCCGGCCGGGCAACGCCTTCGAGGCGATGCGCCACCTCCTGGAGGACAACCACGAGCCGCGCAAGCAGCAGCTGCGGCACATCCGCCGGGCGATCGCGATCTACCGTTCGCTGCTCGACGGCGGCATCGTGGAGAAGCTCGACGAGCCCGACGCCGAGGGCCGCATCGTCCGGCTCACCGTCGACCTCCAGCAGGACTTCGCCCTCAACCAGCCGCTGTCCACGTTCGCCCTCGCCGCGTTCGAGCTCCTCGACCCGGACTCGCCGTCCTACGCCCTCGACATGGTCTCCGTCGTCGAGTCCACGCTGGACGACCCGCGGCAGATCCTCGTCGCCCAGCAGAACAAGGCGCGCGGCGAAGCGGTGGCCGCGATGAAGGCGGACGGTGTCGAGTACGAGGAGCGCATGGAGCGCCTCCAGGACGTCACCTACCCGAAGCCGCTGGAGGAACTGCTCTTCCACGCGTACAACACCTACCGCAAGAGCCACCCCTGGGTCGGCGACCACCCGCTGTCGCCGAAGTCGGTCGTCCGCGACATGTACGAACGGGCCATGTCCTTCACGGAGTTGGTGTCCTTCTACGAGCTGGCCCGCACCGAGGGCATCGTGCTGCGCTACCTCGCCAGCGCCTACAAGACGCTCGACCACACCATCCCGGACGACATCAAGTCCGAGGACCTCCAGGACCTGATCGAGTGGCTCGGCGAGATGGTGCGCCAGGTGGACTCCAGCCTGCTGGACGAGTGGGAGCAGCTCGCGAACCCCGAGGAGATGACCGCCGAGGAGGCCCAGGAGAAGGCCGACGAGGTCAAGCCGGTCACCACCAACGCGCGCGCCTTCCGGGTACTGGTCCGCAACGCGCTGTTCCGCCGCGTGGAGCTGGCCGCGCTGGACCAGGTCGAGGAACTGGGCGAGATGGACGCCGAGTCGGGCTGGGACGCCGAGGCGTGGGGCGAGGCGATGGACAAGTACTGGGACGAGTACGAGGACCTCGGCACCGGCCCCGACGCCCGCGGCCCCAAGCTGTTGGTGATCAAGGAGGAGCCGGAGAACGGTCTCTGGCGGGTCCGGCAGATCTTCGACGACCCGAACGACGACCACGACTGGGGCATCAGCGCGGAGGTCGACCTCGCCGCCTCGGACGCCGAAGGCCGCGCGGTCGTCCGCGTCACCGACGTCGGCCAGCTGTGAGCCTAGGAGATTCCCACAGATGACGAACCCGGCCGAGCGACTGGTCGACCTGCTCGACCTCGAGCAGATCGAGGTCAACATCTTCCGTGGCCGGAGCCCGCAGGAGTCCTTGCAGCGGGTCTTCGGCGGCCAGGTGGCCGGCCAGGCCATGGTCGCCGCCGGCCGCACCACCGACGGCGACCGCCCGGTGCACTCGCTGCACGCGTACTTCCTGCGCCCGGGCCGTCCGGGCGTGCCGATCGTGTACCAGGTGGAACGGGTCCGCGACGGGCGCTCGTTCACGACGCGCCGGGTCACCGCCGTACAGCAGGGCCGCACGATCTTCAATCTGACCGCCTCCTTTCACAAGCCCGAGGAAGGACCTTTCGAGCACCAGCTGCCGCCGGCCCGCGAGCTGCCGCATCCGGAGTCACTGCCGACAGTGACGGAGGAGATCCGCAAGCACCTGGGCGCGCTGCCGGAGCGGCTGGAACGGATGGCGCGCCGCCAGCCCTTCGACATCCGGTACGTCGACCGGCTGCGCTGGCACGCCGAGGAGATACAGGGCGCCGAACCGCGCAGCGCCGTGTGGATGCGCGCGGTCGGACCGCTGGGTGACGACCCGCTGGTCCACACGTGCGCGGTCACCTACGCAAGTGACATGACCCTCCTGGACGCCGTGCGCATCCCCGTCGAACCCCTCTGGGGTCAGCGCAGCTTCGACATGGCCTCGCTGGACCACGCCATGTGGTTCCACCGGCCGTTCCGCGCCGACGAGTGGTTCCTGTACGACCAGGAGTCGCCGATCATCACCGGCGGACGCGGCCTGGCCCGCGGACGCATCTACGACCTGCAGGGTCGTCTGCTCGTCTCGGTCGTCCAGGAGGGCCTGTTCCGGTCCCTGTAGCGGGCCGCCGGCGAAGGGCCCGGCAGCGGGTGCTCAGACGCGCACGGGTCGGGTGCCTCTGCGCCGCAGCCAGGCGCGCAGTCCGTGATCCGGTTGCGAGGGCGCCTGCCCGGGCTTGTGGCCCCGGAGCGCGGATGGCGGAGCCGGCCGTGGCACCGGCCCGTGATGCCGTTCGGGGGTTGGTTCTCCGGATGCCTCGCTCGCCCCGGCGGTCCGTGCCGACGGGTGCGGGGGCCGCGTGACCGTCCGCGCCATCGGCGGGATCGGCCGGGGCACCGTGCGCATCGTCGGGGCGGCGCGGCGGACTGCCGGGCGCGGGACCGGCGAGAGGGCGCGGGCCTCCTCGACCGCGCATGCGAGCTCGCTGCGCAGCCAGTCGATCTCGTCCGTGTCCTGCGCGGTCGTGATCTGCTCGGCGAGCTGGGCGGAGGGCGACCCGGGGACGCCCTGACCGGTCAGCACCGGCCGGAACCGGTTCACGCAGGCACGCTCGTAGGGGTTCTTGACGACATCGGCGACCTCGACCGGTGCGAGGAAGGCGGCCAGGGCTCCCGCCCGGGACCAGGGGTCCTCGGCCTGCCGCAGCAGGAGTCCGAGCCTGCGCCCTCGCCAGTTGCGGGCGCGCAGATCCACTCCTTCCACCAGTTGGCTCCGCAAGGTCTCGGGCGTGCGTCCTTTGAGCAGGCGCCCGTTCCCGGCGCCGACCGTGAAGTCCCTCAGCTCTTCCACGAGGTAGAGCCAGACCACGGCCCGGTAGCGGTTGAGGTAGAAGGTCACGGGCACGAGCAGGCCCAGGCGTGCGAGCCGGGTGAACCGGCCGGCCGGGATCTCCATGAGGGCGGCGCCCTCCGCGGTGCCCACGGCCCGCACTCGCTCACGGAGGGCTTCCGGGAAGCCGTCCTGCGCCCGGAGCCGGTCGATCTCCGTGCGCTCCACCCGACGGCCGCCTCCCCCGCCCTCGTCGGGCACGGTCCGCACGCGGCCGAGCTGGACGGCGAGGTCGAACTCCCCTCGCTGAAATCCCAGTTCGCGAGCGGCATGGCTCGGCGTGCAGGTGACGGAGCGGGCTTGACGGAAGGTGCTTGCCGACATGGTCGTACTCCCCCGTGGAGTCGGTGGCTCACGCTCTGTGCGATCGCCGTGCACACACCGTAGCCGGTCCGGTGCATCCCGCGGCAGGCCTGTGGATAACTCCCCGAGGCTTTGAGAACCCGCAGGTCAGAGGTCTACGGTGGGGGTTCGCTCGGGATGCCTGGCATCGACGCCGAGGTGTTCGCCGACGCGGTTGACGAGCAGGGTCATCTCGTAGGCGATCTGGCCGATGTCGGCCTCCGCCCCGCTCAGCACGCACAGACAGCTGCCGGTGCCGGCGGCGGTCACGAACAGCACCGCGTCGTCGTACTCGATCATCGTCTGGCGCACCCTGCCCGCGCCGAAGTGGCGTCCCGAACCCTTGGCCAGGCTGTGCAGTCCGGACGCCACCGCGGCCAGATGCTCGGCGTCCTCACGGCGTAGGCCCGTGCTCGCTCCGGTGACCAGCCCGTCGTTCGACAGCACCAGCGCGTGCCGTACGTGGTCCACGCGTTCGGTCAGATCGTCCAGGAGCCAGCCGAGTCCCTGGTTCTGCGCCATTTCCGTCTCTCCCCGTGTGGTGTCTCCCCCTGGCCGGAGGAACTCCCGCCAGCCTTCCCCACGTGCGGCGTCCGGGCAAGCAGGATGGGCGCATGGCAGAGAAGATGACCGACGAGGAGTGGCGGGCGTTCGTCTCCGAGGGCACCCGCACCGGCAAGCTGTCCACCGTCCGCGCCGATGGGAGCCCCCATGTGGCTCCGATCTGGTTCCTGCTGGACGAGGACGAACTGATCTTCAACACCGGCCAGGACACCGTGAAAGGGCGCAATCTCGCCCGTGACGGACGGATCGCCCTCTGCGTGGACGACGACCGGCCGCCGTTCCACTTCGTGGTGCTGACGGGCCACGCCCGGCTGTCGGAGGACCTGGACGAGGTGCGTCGTTGGGCCACCCGGATCGCCGCCCGGTACATGGGCGAGGACCGCGCCGAGGAGTACGGCGCCCGTAACGGCGTTCCGGGTGAGCTACTGGTCCGCGTCACCATCGACAAGGTGGTGGCCGTACGGGACCTGGCGGCCTGAGCGGCGGGTCAGCCGACCGAGTCCAGAAGCCGGGCGGTGTGCATCCGCCCGGCGTACTCGACGAGCCGGATCAGCACCTCCTTGCCGGAGTTCCGGTCGCGCGCGTCGCACAGCACCACGGGGGTACCGCGGTCGAGGTCAAGGGCCTCGGAGACGTCGTGGGCGCCGTGGGTGCGCGCCCCCGCGAAGCAGTTGACGGCCACCACGAACGGAATGCGCCGGTGCTCGAAGTAGTCGACGGCGGGGAAGCAGTCCTCCAGGCGCCGCGTGTCGGCGAGGACGACGGCACCGAGGGCGCCCTGGGAGAGTTCGTCCCACAGGAACCAGAAGCGGTCCTGTCCCGGTGTGCCGAAGAGGTAGAGGGAGAGGCCGGAGCGGATCGTGATGCGCCCGAAGTCCATGGCGACGGTCGTGGTGACCTTCCGGTCCACGCCGCCGGTGTCGTCCACCAGCCGGCCTGCCTCGCTGAGCAGTTCCTCGGTGCGCAGCGGCCGGATCTCGCTGACGGCCCCGACCAGGGTCGTCTTGCCGACGCCGAATCCGCCGGCGACCAGTATCTTCAGGGCCAGGGCGGAGGTGTCCTCGACGGTGTCGGAGTGCTCGGAGACCATGATCACTTCTCTCGGGAGGGCCGACTCTGTTCGATGTCTGGGTGCTCCGGTGGTGAAACCAGCATCATGACAACCGGGGCACCGATGGGGGCGGTTGGACCGAAACGAACCTGATATGACCGGCTCGAGCCCGGTCGGTGGCGCAACGGGTACGGATCGGCACGCGCGGGGACGTACGGCGGGTGGTGAATGTCCGTATGCGGCGCTCGCGCCTCCCGTTCGTCTACAGCGCTCGCAATCCCTCGATGACCTCGCGCAGTCCCCGTTCATCAGGAAGGTGAGTCGGGGACACGGGGCGGCTGAGGCTCACACGGCCAAGTTCCAGGAGGTCCCCGAGGAGGACTCTGACCACGCCCACGGGGAGGTCGGCGTCCGCCGCGAGTTCGGCGACCGGCTGCGTCTCCGTACGGCACAGTTCGACCAGGATGCGGTGTTCGGGGCCGAGCGCGGTGTCGTCGTCGACCGCGGGTGCCACGGAGGCGAGGGCGACCAGCGCGATCAGATCGAAGCACACGCCGGTGGAGCCGGGCTCGGTGCGTCCGCCGGTCACGGCGTACGGGCGGACCAGTGGCCCGGCGTCCCCGTCGTACCACTGATCGCCCGGCTCACGCGGGCCGCCGACCGGCTTCTGGATCACCGTGCCGCCTCATCCAGCCGTGGGCGGCTGTGCCGCGACGCGCGGCGCGGCGCGGAGGTGTTCGCCGACCCGCTTGACCAGTCGCGCCATCTCGTAGGCGACGAGCCCGATGTCGGCGGTGACGGCGGCGAGAAGGGCGAGGCAGGACCCGTCGCCGGCGGCGGCCACGAAGAGGAACGCGTCGTCCATCTCGACCATCGTCTGGCGTACGCCGCCGGCCCCGAAGTGCCGTCCCGCGCCCTTGGCGAGACTGTTGAAGCCGGAGGCGACGGCGGCGAGATGCTCGGCGTCGTCGCGCACGAGGCCGCTGGAGGCGCCGACGGCCAGGCCGTCGTCGGAGAGCACGACTGCGTGCCGTACCTCGCCCACACTCATCACCAGATCGTCGAGCAGCCAGTCCAGTGCGCCGGACCGCCGGCCGGCTCTGGGCGCCGTGGTCCAGGTGTCCCATGGCCCCGGGACGCTAGCCGGGGCAGGCGCGCACACAGGGGGCGCATTTCGAAAGGTGCTGGAATATGACACAGCGATGCGGCGGAACGATCACATCCAGCTCGAACATGCGCACAGAGACATCCTTCGTGACGGTGAGGAATCATGCGGAACATGAGCGACGACCACACACATGTCCAGGAGTTCTTCACCGCCCGGGCCGCCGGCTGGGACAGCAGGTTCCCGGACGACGGTCCCGCGTTCGCGGCCGCCGTCGCCGCACTGGGGCTGCGCGCGGGCGACCGCGTGCTGGACGCGGGCTGCGGAACAGGGCGCGCCCTGCCGCCGCTGCGAGCCGCCGTGGGCCCCTCCGGGACGGTGCTGGGCGCCGACCTGACCCCGGCGATGCTCGCGGCCGCAGTGCGGGCGGGCAGGGACCGGGAAGGGCTGCTGCTGCTCGCGGACGTGGCCGCGCTGCCGCTGCGCTCGGGGTCCCTGGACGCCGTGTTCGCCGCCGGTCTGATCGCCCACCTGCCACGCCCGGTGGACAACCTGCGGGAACTGGCGCGCGTGGTACGGCCCGGCGGCACGCTCGCGCTGTTCCACCCCATCGGCCGCGCGGCGCTCGCGGCCCGTCAGGGACGGCAGATCACGCCCGAGGACCTGCGGGCCGAGCCCAATCTCCGGCCGCTGCTGTCCCGTTCGGGGTGGCGCTTGACGTCGTACGTCGACGAGGACGCCCGTTTCCTCGCGCTCGCCGTGCGAGACAGCTGACGGCCGGGACGGATCAGACCCGTCCGGCGACGGCCGCCGCGAACGCGCCGGGGTTGTCGAACATGACGTTGTGCCCGGCGCCCGGCACCGTCACCACCCGCACCCCGGCGGCTTCCAGGCGCTCTCTGCCCGCGAGTTCGCCGCTCCGCTCGCCCTGCAGGTAGACGCGTTCGACGGCCAGCCCCTCCAGGATGGTGCGCATCACGGGGTCGGATCCGCGTCTCAGGCCGGCGGCGCTGCGGTGCAGTGCGCGCGGGTCGGCCAGCCGCATCGTGGCCGCCCACACCGGACCGACGTCGTCCAGCACGCGCACGTGCTCCTTCTCGACGAACTCGTCCTCTCCGTATGCGGCGATTCTGCTGCTGCCGGCGGTCCACGGCGGACGGGCGTCCAGGTTGGCCTCCGTGAGGACCAGCCGGGAGGCGAGGTCGGGCCGTCGGCGCGCGAGCACGATGACGACGGCGCCGCCCATGCTGTGCCCGATCAGTTCCGCGCCGGTGACTCCTGCCTCGTCCAGCGCGGCCGCGAGCGCGTCGGCGTGTTCCTCCAGCGTGTATCCGAAGTGCGGGGGCCGGTCGCTGATGCCGTGTCCGGGCAGGTCGACGAAGAGGCTCCGGTGGCCCGCGAGTTCGGGGCGGGCCGCGATGTGCGCGTGATACGCGGCGGACATCGATCCGAGTCCGTGCAGATACACCCTGGCGGGCTCAGCGCCAGGCGCCTCGGTCCACCGGATGCGGCTTCCCTCGTTGTCGAATACGGCCTGCTGCATCGAGCCCTCCCTGCTTCCCGTGATCGCACGCAAGATACCTCGCCACCGATGTATGGCGTCAACGCCATATCCAAGCAGCGCTGTACAGCGCCGTACGGAAGAATGCGGTCATGCTCGAACTCGCCATCCTCGGTTTCCTCTACGACGCCCCGCTGCACGGATACGTCCTGCGTCGGCACATCGCGGCGCTCACCGGCCATGTGCGGCCCGTCGCCGAGAGCACGCTGTATCCGGCGATCAAGCGGCTGGAGAGGGCCGGCCTGCTCGTGCGGGCCACCGAACCGGGCGCCGTGGCCGCACCGCGCCACGTGCTGCGGCTGACCGAGGAGGGCAGCCGGGAGCTGAAGCACCGGCTCGCCGAGCCCGCGCAGCGCGAGATCACCGACGAGAACCAGTGGTTCACGCTGCTCGCGTTCCTGCGGCACCTAGAGGACCCCGCCGCTCAGGCCGCCGTACTACGCCGGCGACTGGCATTTCTGGAGGAGCCGGCGAGCTTCTTCTACGACGGCGACCGGCCGATCGCCGCCGAGGAACTGGACGACCCTTTCCGGCGGGGGATCCTCACCATCGCGCGTGCCACGAGCCGGGCCGAACTCGCCTGGCTGCGCGACACCCTCGGCGCACTCGAAGCAGTCGGCCGCTGAGGCGTCGTGGCGCCACACCGGGCAGCCGTGCGGCACCGGAGCGGACTGAACGCCGAGATCGGCCACGCGATGGCCGCTCGGATACCCGCGGGGCTTCCAGTTCCGGCGCGCGAAGTGCTGCGTGCGGCGTGGCGGCGGCAGCCGTGCCAGTGGGCCGCGCGTCCGGACGGCACGGCGCACGAGCGCGGTGGCGGCCGCGCGTGGCATGGATGGCGGAACGTGCGCAGCTAAGGCTCTTCCGAGCAGGACGAGTGCCGCCGTGCGCCAGGGGCGGTCAAGCCGACGGATCCGCGCCGGCCGCTCGACGCGCTTCACCGCGTCGTCCCTCTTCTGCTGCCGGAACTCGAACTCTACGTTGAACGTGAGTAGATGAACGCTCGGCAACGACCCCGTACGGGGGGAGGGTGGTCCCGTGTTCGACACGATCCGCGCATACGCCGCCAGACTCCGCACCTCCACGCCCGCGCAGCCGAGGGGCGCTCGGCAGAGGCGCGCGCACAACTTGTTCGAAGCGGCCGCCGTCTATGTGGCGGCCCGGGTGGAGGACGACCAGGACGGGGCCGATGAGGCGGCGGCCTGGGTGTCGCCGGAAGCATTGTCGTTCGGCGTGAGCGAACTGGCCTGCCGGGCCGTCGTCGCGCTGGCCCGGGAGCGGGGCGAGTCGCCGGGAGCGGTGGCCCGTGATCTTCTCGGACTGCCCGCTGCGTGAGGAAGTCCCGTGGAGACCGTGGTCGTTTCGCCCCCGTCCAGGTGGAAACCTGCAGGTCCGCGTGGTGTGAGGAGTCGTGACAAGGGCCTTCCGCCCGCACTAGGGTGCGCGCCGATGGACGAACCACTGGGGAGGCAGGGATGGCCGGGACGGACGATGAGCCCGTCGCCGCCGCGGACGATGCGCTCTATGTGCTGACGGCGGTACTGCTGACGCCGGCGCAGTTTCCGAGCGTGCTGGGCGACGACTATCCGGAGGCGTGCGCGGCGCTGGGGCTCGCCCCCCTCGCCGACGGGTACGGCCTGGTGCTGGGACAGGACGCGGACGGCGCACGCTGGACGGTCGTCATCGACGACGTCTCGCTGGTCGCCGTGGCGATCGCGTCCTGGGACTGCGGCATGGAGTACGAGCTGTCGCCGGACGAGCGCGCCGTCGTGACCGCCCTGCCGGGATGGCCGCTGGCGGTGGCCGTCGCGGCTCCCGGCGTCCCGGCTCCGCACGACCCCGGGCCCGACGCGGCGGACCGCCCCCCGCTGAGCCCGCCGGACACCAGCATCTGGGGTCCGGCCCAGCGGCGACTCGGCGCCGACGAGATCGCCTTGCAGTGGACGGCGTGGCGGCAGCAGATCAACGACGAAGAGTTCGCCGCGCCGGGCGCCCGCGCACAGGCCGTCGAGCCCTCGCCGACGGACGAGGCGAAGGACACGGGCGAGGCCGTGGCCGAAGGAGCGGCGAAGGCCACGGAGGGCGAGCCGAACGGCGGCCACCTGGGGGTCCGGCGGGTGCTCGCGGAGGCGCGCGCCTACGTCGCCTCGCCGCCGCCGCTCGGCCGTGTGCGCTCGTCGTTCGCCCCGGGCGACGCCCGCACACTGCGCGCCGACGGTCCCGGCTGGTCGATCGTTGCCCGCACCGACGACATCGCCTTCGTGCTGCTCGACGACGAGCCGGGTGAGGTCCTGCCGATCGGTCGCGGCCCCGAACTGCCGGGGCTGCTGGACGCGCTCGACAAGCTGGCCGTACGACCCATGTGAGCCGGCCCGCGTCCGCCCGTCGGGGCCGCACCGCTTCGGCGGCACGGCCCCCGACAGCTCGGCGGGCCCTCATCACGGCCGCCCCCCGCCGCGTGGTGACCACTCCCGGGCTGAC